>CADCWB010000044.1 GCA_902806295.1 uncultured Sphingomonas sp.
TCGTCGGCCTTGTTCGAACGGGCGGCCGCCGCGCAACTGAGCGAGCGCCTATCCCGCGCGATGCAGCGCAAGGCCTTGCGAATTGCTGGTCGCTGGACCGGAGCGATGGCGGAGCTGCGGCTATCGGTAAACCTCCTGCCGCAGGATCTGGCGCGGGCCGATTACGACCGGTGGCTGCTAGCGGAGATCTCCGCAGCGGGGCTATCGCCTGAGCGGGTCACGGTTGAGATCACCGAGGGCAGCCTGGTGTCTGATCCGGTTGCCGCCGCCGGTCGCTTGTCGCGCCTTCGCGCGGCCGGCGTGCGCGTCGCGGTAGACGACTTCGGCACCGGCTACGCTAGCCTCGCCTATCTTATCTCCTTGCCGCTCGACACGCTGAAGATCGACCGAGGGCTCATCGCCGACGTGGTTGGCGGCAGCCGTGATCGGATCGTGGTCAAGGCGCTGATAGCCCTGGCTCGCGAGCTTCAGCTGCAGGTCGTGGTCGAGGGGGTCGAAGATCCCGCCCAGCTTGCCCTGCTGCAGGAGTGGGGTTGCGACCTTTACCAGGGCTTTCTCGGTGCGGAGGCGCTCGGAGAAACGCAATTGGCCGAGTTGCTCAGCCTCCCGCGAATTGACGATCAAGCTGCTCAAGCGACGGTTCGTGCGTGAGGTCCAAGTGCAACGGTGTCACGGAGACAAAGCCATCGGCGATGGCTTCTAAATCGGTCTGATGACCAGGCGTTTGCACCATCGGGCCGAGGCCCAGCCAATAATAAGAATAGCCGCGCGGGTCCTTGCGCTGGACGATGTGCGTGCGACCGTAATCGCGAATGCCTTGGCGAACCACGCGAATGCCGCGCACGTCCTCGGGCGGAAGTGCGGGGAAGTTGACGTTGACCAAAGTTCCGGCTGGCATCGGCTCGCTCAGTAGCGGACCCAGGACCCGCTCGGCCCAAGCCTCCGCCGCAGCGAACGGCACACTGTCGCCCATGCCTTCGCGAGCATAGCTTTGGCTCAGGGCGATTGAGCGGACGCCGGCCAAGGCGCCTTCCATCGCCGCGGAGACCGTGCCCGAGTAGGTCACGTCTTCTCCGAGGTTCGCGCCGCGATTGATGCCGGACAAGATCACGTCGGGACGCTGGTCCTTCATGACGTGGAAGAGCGCCATGAGTACCGAGTCCGTCGGGGTCCCGGCAACCGCGAAGCGGCGCTCGTCCAGCTTGCGCAGGCGGATCGGGCGGGTGAGCGTCAGCGAGTGGCCGGTTCCGGACTGCTCCTCGGCCGGCGCCACGATCCAGATATCGTCGGAGAAGCGGCGGGCGATGGCCTCGAGCAGTGTGAGCCCGCCGGCATTCACACCATCGTCGTTGGTCAGGAGAATACGCATCCCGGAGCGCATGGGGCAGCACCGCAGTGGAGGCAAGCCACAGCAACTTGCGCTATTTTAGCAACAACTTGCACCATTAGCGCAGCGCCAGTCATGATCCCTGCTTGTGGCGTGACTTGGCTGCAAGTATAGGCGCGCCGGGGGAAGACCGACTTACTCGGGCGCTAAGTCCCGGATAAGTCTAGTAATCGCTTCCGGCTGCACCGGTGGCCCGGTGCACTTGGTAGCACCGTGCTTTTAGGTCCGCGGCGGCCAGTTTCCTGCCGCGGGCGAAAGGGAGGGAACGATGGCTACGGCTCTGGTCGATATTTACGACGAGGATCCCGAACAATTCGATCGGCTGATCCTGCCGCCTAATTACAGGCCTTTCAGCGGCGAAGAGTTCATGTGCGCCAAGCAGCGCGCTTATTTCCTCCGTAAGCTCAAGGACTGGAAGGAAGCCATCATCGAGGAGAGCCGGGCAACCATGGCCCAGCTTCAGGCGGACTCCTTTCGCGAAGCCGACCTGGCCGATCGGGCGTCGAGCGAAACGGACTGGGGCCTCGAACTGCGTACTCGCGATCGGCAGCGCAAGCTGATCGCCAAGATCGATGCCGCCGTTCGTCGCCTCTACGCCGGCGAATATGGGTATTGCGAAGTAACCGGCGATCCGATCAGCCTGGGCCGGCTCGAAGCGCGGCCAATCGCAACCATGACCTTGGAAGCGCAGGAACGCCACGAGCGGGTCGAGAAGGTCTCGCGCGACGACTAGGGAGGAGCCCCCTCCTGAAGCTCAGGAGGGGTTCGCTCTGCTAGTGGACGGTTGCGAGCCCTAGCATCTCGTCCTTGAGCCTTAGTTTTTCTTTCTTGAGCTGGTGAAGCAGCACGTCGTCCGGATGAGGTCGCCGCTCTTCGGCATCGATTTGAGTTTGCAGAGCGGCGTGCTTGGATGTCAGATCGTCAACGTGTGCTTTTTCCATCGTGTCATTCCCTTTGCTGGTCAGTGACAACTTCAGAATACAACCACAAAGCAGCGGGCTTGTCGCGGGGGTATGGCTCCGTTCGTCGAATCCCGCCGGTGGTCCGCCGTGACCCGGGCGTGACGAGCCGTTAGGGGTCAAGGGGAATCATGAACGACGACGAGCCGACCGAACGCCTGAACATGCTAAAGGCCGAACACCGTTCCCTCGACGGTCGCATCGAGGCGATGGTAGCCGATCCCATGGCCGACCAGTTGCAAATGGCCCGACTTAAGAAGCGCAAGCTGCGGTTGCGCGAAGAGATCGCGCTACTGGCTGACCGCTGCATCCCAGATATCATCGCCTGACCAGTCCCGAAGTGGGATTTGGCGACTAACCGCTCGCTTGGTCGTTTTCTCTTCACCTGTTCCATGGCAGACATTGGCTCGATGCAAGAACAACCGGATGACCATCGGCTAACCCAGGCGCGGATTACTCCGCGACTGATCGAGAGCCTGTATACTGAAGCGATGGTGTTGGCCGACGAAGCACGGACTTATTTCGACGAGGCAGGGCGGGAGGAGCGTGGAACGCTGGATCCGTTTGTGCGGGTCGGCTTCGCCTGCGAGTCGCTGAAGGTGACCACGCGAATCATGCACATTGTGGCCTGGCTGCTGACGCAACGGGCGGTGGAAACGGGCGAGATCCAGCCGGGGAGCATTCGTCGGCCTGAGCGGCGGCTGGGCCATGCCGCCGACAGCGACCCTGAGGTGGTCAGCCAGCTTCCCCCGTCGGCGCAGCGGCTGGTGAACGCCAGCACTGATCTTTATGCCCGGGTGAAGCGGCTTGACGAGGACGGCTTTGAGGAAGCCGCGGTGCCCAGCCCCGCCCGAGCATTGATGGGCCGGCTGGAACGCGACCTGCTCTGGCCCAAGGGCGAGTGACCGCCTAATCTGCTTGCGATGCGCGACTTTACCTTCATCCATGGTCCGCGGCTGCTGTCCGGCGCGGGCCGCTCGATCGAGGTTGCGGAACGGCTTCCGGCCGGCCCCGTGCTGTTCGTTACGGATGCTCAGGTGCGCCGGCTCGGCCTGCCAGCGGCTTGTCTTGATGCGCTGGCGGAGAGCGGGCGCGAGCCGATCCTGTTCGACTCGGTCGAGGCCGATCCGTCGCAGTCGACGCTGCTTGCCGCGGTGGAGATCGGCCGAGCCGCGGGCGTAGCCTCAGTCGTCGGCTTCGGCGGCGGCAGCCCGATGGATGTCGCCAAGCTCGCTGCCTACCTGCTCGGCTCCGGGGATGATCTGGACAGCATCTGGGGCGTCGGACTGGCAACCGGCAAGCGCTTGCCGCTGGCGCTGATCCCAACCACCGCCGGGACCGGCTCGGAGGCGACCCCGGTGGCGGTGATCACCGTCGAGGGTGCCGAGAAGCGCGGCGTCAACTCACCTGCGCTGATTGCGGATTGGGCGGTGCTCGATGCCGGGCTCACGCTCGGCATGCCCCGCGCCTTGACCGCCGCCACGGGAATTGACGCCATCGTCCACGCCGTGGAGGCCTATACCTCGGCCAAGGCGAAGAACCCGATCTCCGACCTTTATGCACGAGAGGCGCTGCGCCTGCTGTCGGCCAACCTAATGATTGTGTGCGAGGAGCCACTCCACCAGGTGGCACGCGGAGCCATGCTGCTTGGGGCGCATCTCGCCGGGCTGGCCTTCGCCAACGCTCCAGTCGCTGGGGTGCACGCTCTGGCTTATCCCTTGGGCGGATTGCACCACTTGGCGCACGGGCTTAGTAACGCACTCATGCTTCGCCACGTGCTGGCGTTCAACGCGGAGGCCGCGCGCCAGGAGTATGCCGAACTCGCCGAAGTGATGGATCCTGAGTGCAGCGCCTTAGGAACGCAGGCCAAGGCCGCTCTGCTGATCGAGCGGCTTGAGCAATTGGTCACGGCCAGCGGACTGGCGCCGCGGCTGCGCGACCACGGCATCTCGTTCGACAAAGCGCCGCTGCTCGCGCGGGAGGCGATGAAGCAGCAGCGCCTGCTGGTGAACAATCCGGTTGAGATCAGGGAAGTCGATGCCCAGCGCCTCTATGAGGCTGCATGGTGAGCCGTGCCGAACCGCCCAGCCGCGGCGTGTTTCCGGTGTGGCAGCGCGTGACCACCCGCTGGGCCGACAACGATGCCTACGGGCACGTCAACAACACGGTTTACTACCAATGGTTCGACAGCGCCGTGAACTCCTGGCTGGTCGGGCGCGACTTGCTCGACATCGCTCATGGCGATCCGATCGCGCTGGTGGTCGAGACCCGTTGTTCCTACCATGCCCCGCTGAGTTTCCCCGGCGACGTCGAGATCGGGCTAGCAGTGGCGCAGCTCGGGCGGTCCAGCGTTCGTTACCAGATCGGCGTGTTCGCGCCCGAGGCCAAGAAAGCGGCGGCCGACGGCGAGTTCGTCCACGTCGCAGTGGATCGCGCGTCCCGCCGGCCGGTGCCGTGGCCGGAACAATGGCGAGCCGCTTTCGAGACAATTTCGCTCAGCGGCTAGCCGCAGACGCGCTGCTTGGCGGCAGCATATTCCGCGGCAAGTTTGGCGACCAACTCACCCGCTGGCTGCACTTTGTCGATCACGCCGATGCCCTGGCCTGAGCCCCAGATATCGCGCCAGGCCTTGGCTCCGGTGGAAGTCGCGAAATTCATCGCTTCCAGCCCTGCCTGCGGGAGATCATCGGGATTCAGCCCGGCATTGACGATGGATGAGCGCAGGTAGTTGCCGTGGATACCGGTGAATAGATTGGAGTAGACGATGTCGCCGGCAGCACCCTCTACGATCCCCTGCTTGTAGCTCTCGTCGGCCCGCGCCTCGTCGGTCGCGATGAACGACGAGCCGATGTAGGCGAAGTCCGCTCCCATCGCCCGCGCTGCCAGAATGGCGTCACCGGTGGCGATCGATCCGGAGAGGGCGAGCGGCCCGTCGAACCATTTGCGGATTTCCTGAATGAGCGCGAACGGCGACCATTTGCCGGCATGCCCGCCCGCGCCGGCCGCCACCGCGATCAAGCCGTCGGCGCCTTTCTCGATCGCCTTGCGGGCGTAGCGGTCGTCGATGATGTCGTGCAGCGTAATCCCGCCCCAGCCGTGCACCGCCTGATTGAGGTCCTCCCGCGCACCCAGGGAAGTGATTACGATGGGCACCTTCCACTTGGCGCAGGTCGCCATGTCCTCCTCGAATCGCGTGTTCGAGCGGTGCACGATCTGGTTCACCGCGAATGGCGCGGCGGGAGCATCGGGGTGGGCGCGGTCGTGCTCGGCCAAAGCCTCGGTGATTTCGTGCAGCCATTCGTCGAGTTGGCTCTGCGGTCGGGCGTTGAGCGCCGGGAAGCTGCCAACCACGCCCGCCTTGCACTGAGCAACGACCAGCGCCGGACCAGAAACGATGAACAACGGCGCCCCTATCACCGGCAGGCGGAGGCGATCGAAGATGGCTGGCAGGCTCATGCTGGTCCCCGGATTAAGAAGTTGCCTTTCGCTACCATTTGCAGCGCGCTCTGCAAACTGAGCCTGGTGCTGGCAACGTCATGCTTCACATGCTGCGGGATTCGATCCGGAGCCGAGCGAGCTGACCTCAAAGCCAGGGTCGCGACGCTCACGCTAGAACTTAAGTGGGTGAGGGAGGTGGTGGACGCACTAGGGCTCGAACCTAGGACCCGCTGATTAAGAGTCCT
Source organism: uncultured Sphingomonas sp. (assembly GCA_902806295.1). Classification (GTDB taxonomy): domain Bacteria; phylum Pseudomonadota; class Alphaproteobacteria; order Sphingomonadales; family Sphingomonadaceae; genus Sphingomicrobium. Next base: position 6,030 of record CADCWB010000044.1, read on the forward strand.
CTGCGTCTTTAGTGTTTTCAATGATCATTCCGACAAGTCGGGCTTTGTTCACGCCATGTCAGATCAATGGCTTAGCGGATTTGTCGGAATGGATTAGACCGTCCTGAGCACGCATTTGACGGCCGCTTTGCGCCCTTCTCGGACGCTCACAGCTATCAGACGATCGCCCCTAAGCGGACTTCCACTCAGCAGAGTAGTCGGCTTCTGCTTCGAGCGATAGGCAGCACTCAAGGCCAAGTCAGGCGGAAGACTGGCGCGCATGCCACGATGTTCGTGAGCAATTGGCTTCTGCGACTGGCTGCGCCAAGAGGATCGAAACAGGCTCTGGAGAAGCGCAAGCCCATGCATCGTCGCCAATTCCTCAGTTCTGTCGGCGCGCTTGCGTTGATGCCCTGCTTAGCGTCTTGCAGCACGTCCGGCACCTTTGCCGCTGCCCCGCAGCCATCCTCCGCCAAGGATATCCAGCTGCGCATTCTGCTCGACCATTTCTTTTATGATCGACTTGCCGGGAACCCCGAAAGCGCGACCGGTGGTGGGTTCGACAAGGGCAATTTTGCTCAACTCCGCTACATGCTCGACGATTACTCGCAAGCGGGCGCCCAGCGGGACCTTACACGGGCCAAGGCCGAGCTTGCCAGCCTGCGCAGCCTTGGCCGCGATAGCCTCGGCGAAGCTGCCGCCCTCGATTACGACGTTGTAGAGTATGGCTTGAAACGGTCCATCTCCGGCGCCGAGCAGTTCAGCTACGGCTCCTCCGGGGGCCGCTACGCTCCCTACATCCTGAGCCAACTTACCGGCCCTTATCGCAGCATTCCCGATTTCCTCGACAGCCAGCACCCGATCGAGGTCGCGGACGACGCCGACGCCTATATAGCCAGGCTTGCCGCCTTTCCGCGCACCCTGGACGAAAGCACCGAGCGGCAGCGGCAGGACGCGGAGCGTGGGGTGTTCGCGCCGGACTATCTGCTCGAGACGACTCTGCGGCAAATGCGCACCCTACGTGATCAGCCGGTCGCCCGGACCCAGCTGGTGCAGTCGATCGCGAAAAGGGCAGCGGCAAAGGGCATCGCTGGGGATTGGGAGCGCAGGGCGGAACGGATCGTGGCCGATCGCGTCTTCCCGGCACTCGACCGCCAGATCGCGCTGGTGACGGAGCTGCGCGCCCGCGCGGTGCATGACGCCGGCGTCTGGCGGCTTCCGAACGGCGACGCTTACTACCAGGGCGCGATCGAGGCCTCGACGACGACCAAGCTGACCGCCGACGAGATCCACAAACTCGGTCTTGAGCAGGTTGCCGAGCTCGAAGCGCAGCTCGACCCCATCCTGCGCAAGGAAGGGCTGACGCGAGGCACGGCCGGCGAGCGCCTGGCCGAGCTCAACAAGCGGCCCGACCAGCTCTTTCCCAATACCGACCGGGGCCGCGAAGCCCTGATCGCCGAGCTCAACCAGCAGATCGCCGAAATAGAGGCGCAGCTGCCCCGGGCCTTCGGAACCCTGCCCAAGGCAAAAGTGGTCGCTCGGCGGGTTCCCGAACTCATCCAGGCCGGTTCGCCTGGCGCCTATTACGACAGCGCGCCACTGGATAATTCTCGGCCCGCGAGCTACTTTATCAACCTGCGCGACACGTTCGACCGACCCAAGTTCGGCCTCCGGACCCTGACCCATCATGAGGCAACCCCGGGGCACCACCTTCAGGTCAGCCTGGCCCAA
>CADCWB010000045.1 GCA_902806295.1 uncultured Sphingomonas sp.
CTCTCCAAAAGTTCTGGACACGATACGCTGGATGGGCGTCGTCGTCGTTTTACTTAAAGACGGAACATAATTCTGACAAGCGAGGCCCCACGCGCAAGTCAGATGCGACGCGCCATGGTTAAAGCATCGAACATCTGGCCGTCCGCACCCCGATAATAGTTGGGTCGCCGGCCCGCGATGCTGAACTGGTGCCGGGCATAAAGATCTGCCGCCGGGTTGCCGTCCCGCACCTCGAGGTGCAATCGGCTTGCTCCGAAGGTCTGCGCCTGCTCGCTGAAGTGAACCATCAGCATACTGCCGATCCTCATGCGGCGCGCTTCGGGTGCCACCGCCAATAGTAGTAGCTCGGCCTCGTCCGCAACCATTCGCGTCAGGCTGAAGCCAAGCGGACGATCCATCTCGCCTGCGAGCATCATCTTGACCCCATGCATCGGCAGGATGCCGGCGCACTGCGCACGGGTCCAGGCTTCCCCGAAATTAGGGTCGAAGGCGCGCGCCATGATGGCCATGACCGCATCGAGCTGATCCCACCCGGCGGGTTGAAGCACGATCGGCGGGCGAGGCTGAACCGTGCTCATGCCGCCTGCGGCTTGGCATCGGGGGCGCGGCCATAGATCGGCCTGGCCGGCAGACTGGCCAGTGATAACGGCAGCAGCAGAGCATGCCGGGCCGAGGGGAGCTGCTCGACCGCCTCCCCCCAACCTCGCTCAGACACAAGAGCCTCGGCACCGTTGCCGACGACTAGACGCGCGTGCGCAGCCTGCGCGGCAGCAGCAGGGGGCAAGTTCAGCAGCGGACCGGCGGACGCCAGCGGTGAGCGGGAGAAAGATTGAACGAACAACTCACCATGGCCGCCCGTCACCGCCGTCGCGAGATCATCTCGGCCGGGCGCTCCAGCCGCCAGCAGCGCCAACGAGGAGAAGCCGTCCAGCGCGGCACCCCAGCCGATTGCCATGCCTTGAGCAGCAGCGAGCGCCACGCGCAGGCCGGTAAAGCTACCCGGACCGCAGCCGACCAGAATGCGGGTCGGCGCCCGGCCAGCAAGCAATTCTTCGATCATGGGGACCAGCCGCTCGGCATGACCCCGGCCAATCTCCTCGTCCGCGCCGGCCAGCAGTGCGCCGTCGGCTGCGAACAGCGCTCCTGTGCAGTTGGCAGTGGACGTGTCGAGCGCAAGGATCATGAGAGCCCCCAGCGGCGGTCGTTCATTTCAGCCATAGCTTGCCCGCTACGGCAAGCCCTGCAGCAGGGTTTCCCAGTGAGCCTAAGCTACAACTCAGACGGCTTCGACCGTTTCCACTTCAGGCACATAATGGCGAATGAGGTTCTCGACGCCTCGCTTCAGCGTCACGGCCGACGAGGGGCAGCCGGCGCAGGCGCCCTGCATAGCAAGGTATAGCGTGCCATCGCGATAGCCCCGGTACACGATGTCGCCCCCATCCTGCGCGACCGCCGGTCGGACTCTGGTCTCAAGCAGTTCCTTGATCTGATCGACCACGTCCGCATCGGCGGGGTCCTCATCGAAGCCGGCGGCGTCGTCGATCTGGATCCCGGCAGCAGTGCCTGGGCGGAACAGCGGGGCGCCGCTGACGAAATGATCCAGCAGGATCTGGAGCACGTCCACTTCCAGCCCGCGCCAGTCGGCGCCTGGCTGAGCGGTGACGGAGACGAAGTCGCGACCCAGGAACACGCCCTCGACCTCGCCCGTCGCGAACAGCGCTTCGGCCAGCGACGAGGCCTTGGCGCTCTCCGCGTCCGGAAAGTCGCGGCTGCCCGCCTCCATCACCGTCATTCCAGGCAGGAACTTGCGGGTCGCCGGATTGGGCGTGGCTTCCGTTTCGATCAGCATGGGCTCGATGTGGCCCCCGACGCGCCAGCGATCAAGTGCCGAACGGCGGCGCCCCCGCGATGACCCAGCGAGTAATGGCGATAGCGGCCAGTAGGCAGAGCACCGCCGTCCACCACCGTGCAGGCCGCATCGGTTGCGCCGCGCCAACCGCTTGCGTTCGGCCGGTGATCATGGAGCCGAGCAGCCGCTTGCCGAGCACCAGCCGGTAGAACAGGATTGCCGCGACATGCAGCGCGATGAAGCCGAGCAGGACGTTGAACAGCAGCTCGTGGAGATCGTGGGCCCATTCGGCGGTATTGAAACTGACGAAGCGATTGAGCGGGGCCGTGACGGTGCCGTCCTCATCCGACAGGACCAACCCCAGCCCAACCTGCACGGAGAGTAGCCCAAGCAGCGCGACCACACTCAGCGCTCCCAATGGCGTATGCCCGACCTCGCCCCAAATGCGCGGGTTACGAGCATAGTCGAGGATCGCACGCGGACCCCGAACGAAACTGCCGAAGCGGGCTGTCGAGCTGCCGAAGAAGCCCCAGAACAGGCGGAACAGCAACAGGCTCATGAGGGCCAGACCCGACCAGATGTGCCACTCCGCCCGCCCGTTTTCCGCCGACCACCAGGAAAAGGCGATGAGCGCCACCAAGGTCCAGTGGAACAGCCGGATGGGCACATCCCATACCGGGATGGCGAGAGCGGCGTCGGCAGCCGCGGCCTTAGTGGCCGTGCTGCCGGTGCTTTCAATCTTCGGCACGAAAGCGGTCGTGGCAGCTCTTGCAGGTCTTACCGAGATCGGCGTGCGCGGCCTTGATCGCGTTGAGGTCGCCGCCTTGCGCCGCCTGCTGGAAAGCCAGGGCGGCACTTTGGAAGTTCTTCATGCCAGCGTCGAAGTCGGTGCGCTGGCTCCAAATTTCGGACCGCGCCTCCGTCTTGCCCACGTCGGGGCCGGTCCCAGCCGGGAACCAGCCAATCGCCTGCGGCGCAAGCTGGGCAAGCTGGTCGGCCGGTGCCCGAGCACCGGCAGCGTCGCCCGCGTCGATCGCCTTCTTGGCGGCCCGCATCGCCTTGCCGATCTTCTCATACCCTTCGTGACGCTCCTTCATCAGGGCCAAGGCCTGCTGTTTTTCCAGCGGGGTGGCGTCGGACTGCAGGATTTCGTTGGTGGCGCGGGCATTGACCTCGTTGCCGGTCGCGTTCGCCTCCGCAAGGATCTGATTGCTGTCCTCGGCGCCCCGATTGCATGCGGCGAGGGTCAGGACGGCGGCAGCGACCAGCAGCTTGTTCATGTCTTCTCCTCAAACCTGTCGGCGACAATGCCGACTCAACTCTGACGGTTGCCCTCGGCGGGAGGGCTCCAGCTGTCATCAATCATCTTGATGATGGCGGAGAAGTCCAGCCCTGCACCTCCCCGATCGGCAAAGCGGGTATAAAGCTCCTCCGCTTCGCCGCCCATCGGGGTGTAGGCATCGACCGACTTGGCCGCCTCCATGGCCAAGCGCAGGTCCTTCAGCATCAGGGCCGTGGCGAAACCGCCCTGGTAGTCGCGGTCGGCTGGCGTTTGCGGGCCGACGCCTGGAACAGGGCAATAGCTCGTCATCGACCAGCTCTGGCCCGAGGCCTTGGAGCTGATGTCATAGAAGGTCTGGAGATCCAGGCCGAGTTTCTGGGCTAACGCAAAGGCTTCGCAGGTTGCGATCATGGTCGCGCCGAGCAGCATATTGTTGCAGATCTTGGCCGCCTGGCCTGCGCCGGCCTCACCGGCGTGGATCACAGCCTTGCCCATCTGATCAAGGAATGGCTGAGCGCGTTCGAAGCCCTCCGGCGAGCCGCCGACCATGAAGGTCAGCGTTCCACCCTCCGCGGCGGCGATCCCGCCCGATACCGGCGCGTCGACCATGGTGTAGCCCGCGGCCACGGCTTCCTGTTCGACAATTCTGGCAGTTTCCACATCGATTGTGGAGCAATCGATCAGGATCGCGCCCGTTGGCGCCTGGCCGAAGACGCTCGAGCGAAAGACGTCGGTGACGTGCTTGCCCGCCGGCAGCATGGTGACGACCGCATCGGCGTTTTGCACCGCAGCGCCAGCATCGGCGGCGCGAGCACAGCCATTGCCTTCCGCCTTGGCCAACGCGACTTCGCTGAGGTCGAAGGCGCGAACCTCGTGCCCTGCTTTCGCCAGGTTCGCGGCCATGCCGCCGCCCATGTTGCCCAGCCCGATAAATGCTACCCGCGCCATTTCTAACTCCCTACCGGCCGGACCAGTTTCCCGGTCGCTTTTCGACGAAAGCGGCCATGCCCTCTTTCTGATCCGCGGTCCCGAACAGCCCATGAAACAGTCGCCGCTCGAACCGAATGCCTTGGGCGAGCGGCATCTCGAAGGCGGCGTTGACCATTTCCTTGCAGGCGATCGCTGCCAGCGGCGCCATGCCGGCGATCTCCGCCGCCGTCTTGAGCGCTTCGTCCACCAACGCCGCAGCCGGAACCACCCGCGCCACCAATCCGGCCCGTTCAGCCTCCTCGGCGCCCATCATCCGGCCCGTCAGGCACATCTCCATTGCCTTGGCTTTTCCGACTGCATGAAGCAGGCGCTGCGATCCCCCCATGCCGGGGGTAACGCCCAGCTTGATCTCCGGCTGGCCGAACTTGGCAGTGTCGGACGCGATGATGAAGTCGGCCATCATTGCCACCTCGCAGCCGCCGCCCAGGGCGAACCCGGAGACCGCTGCAATCCACGGTTTGCGCGTTGCGGTGACCTGTTCCCAGCCGGCAAAGAAGTTCGACGAATACATCTCGGCAAAGCCTTGGCTGGACATCTCCTTGATGTCCGCCCCCGCCGCGAACGCCTTTTCCGAACCGGTCAGCACCAAGCAGCGCTGGCTGTCGTCGGCATCATAAGCCGCGAAGGCTGCAATCAACTCGCGCAGCACTTCGCTGTTCAGGGCATTGAGCGCTTGCGGGCGGTTGAGGGTGACCAGCGTCACGGCATCACGCTGCTCGACCAGGATGCTATTGTAGTCCGTCATTCTGATCCTCAATCCTGAGGGAAGGGGGTCCACTCGTCACCCGCGGGTAGCGGAGCGAAGAGTTGGTCGAGGGTTTCATCCATAACTTCGCCGGGAGCGGCTGGCCGCCATCGAGGATCGCCCGTCTTATCGATCAGCAACGCGCGCACCCCTTCAACAAAGTCGTGAGTCCGCACCGCATGGGTGGCGAGCGCATATTC
>CADCWB010000046.1 GCA_902806295.1 uncultured Sphingomonas sp.
CGCCGTCGCCGATCTCGAGGATCGAGATGTCGAACGTGCCGCCGCCAAGATCGTAGACCGCGATCGTCTTGCCGTCCTGCTTCTCGAGCCCGTAGGCGAGCGCGGCGGCGGTCGGCTCGTTGATGATGCGCAGCACCTCGAGACCCGCGATCTGGCCGGCGTCCTTGGTCGCCTGACGCTGGGCGTCGTTGAAATAGGCGGGAACGGTGATGACCGCCTGTGTAACATTCTCGCCGAGATAGGCCTCGGCGGTTTCCTTCATCTTCTGCAGCGTGAACGCCGAAATCTGCGAGGGCGAGTAATCCTTGCCGCCCGCCTGGACCCACGCGTCGCCGTTCGGGCCGCGCGCGATCTTGTACGGGACCAGCTCGGTGTCCTTCTTGGTCACCGGGTCGTCGAAGCGGCGGCCGATCAGGCGCTTCACCGCGAAGATCGTATTGTCCGGATTGGTGACCGCCTGGCGCTTGGCCGGCTGTCCGATCAGGCGCTCACCGTCCTTGGTGAAGGCGACCACCGACGGGGTGGTCCGCGCGCCTTCCGCATTCTCGATGACCTTGGGCTTGCCGCCCTCCATCACCGCTACGCAGCTGTTGGTTGTGCCGAGGTCGATCCCGATCACTTTTGCCATGGTTCTCAACTACCTTCTCGTCTCTAGCCCCCGGGCCGCCGCAGCGCGCCCGACACACATGTTTCGGCGGCGATATAGGTGGCTGCAAGGCCGCGACAAGGATTTCGCGGAACCCGTTTCGTTTCGAGACCTTAGCTGTGACCTCAGAGCATCGCCATGCCGCCATTGACGTGCAGCGTCTGGCCAGTGACGTACCCTGCTTCACGGCTGGCGAGGTAGACCACGGCCGCCCCAATATCCTCGCCGCTGCCCATCGCGCCCGCCGGAATCTTCGCCAGGATGGCGGCGCGCTGCTGCTCGTTGAGCGCATCGGTCATCGCCGAGGTCATGAACCCGGGAGCGATGCAGTTCACGGTGATGTTGCGGCTGGCTAACTCTTGCGCCACCGCCTTGGTCATGCCGGCGAGCCCGGCCTTCGAGGCGACGTAATTGGCCTGGCCCGGATTTCCGGTCGTACCCACCACGGACGTGATCGACACGATGCGGCCGAAGCGAGCCTTCATCATCGGCTTGGCCGCCGCCCGCATCAGTCGGAAAGCAGCCTCGAGGTTCACCGCGATGACGGTCGAGAACTCATCGTCCTTCATCCGCATCAGCAGATTGTCGCGGGTCACGCCGGCATTGTTGACCAATATGTCGAGCTTGCCGCCAAGCGCTTCCACCGCGCGCGGCACGAGCGCATCCACTGCCGAACCGTCCGACAGGTCACATGCCAACGCCACGTGCTCGCCGCCAAGTTCGTCGCGGAACGCCTGAAGCTTAGCCTCATTGCTCCCGCTCACCGCCAACCGTGCACCCTGACTCGCCAGCGACCTCGCGATCGCGGATCCCAGCCCACCCGACGCGCCTGTCACCATAGCTGTCATTCCGGTCAGGTCGAACATCATCCAATCTCCTTCGCCAGCGCTTCGATATCGTCGATGGCGATGACGCTGGTCACCTTCGCACTCGGGGCGATGCGCTTGACCATCGGGCCGAGCACCTTGCCGCCCAGTTCGACAAACTCCTCAACGCCGGCCGCCGACATCTCGGCGATGCTCTCGCGCCAGCGGACCATGCCGGTGACCTGTTCGACGAGCAGCTCGCGAATGCGGTCGGGATCGCTGATCGGCGCGGCAATGACGTTGGCGAACATTGGAACGGAAGGCGCGGCGATCTCTGTTGCCGCCAATGCCTCTGCCATCCGGTCCGCGGCGGGCTGCATCAAGGGACAATGGAATGGCGCCGAGACCGGCAGCAGCACCGCCCGCTTGGCGCCATGATCCTTAGCGATCGCGATGGCGCGCTCGATCGCGCCCTTGTGGCCCGATATCACCACCTGCGAGGGATCATTGTCGTTGGCGACCGTGCAGACTTCACCGTCAGCAGCAGCCCGGGCGATCGCCTCCGCCTTGTCGAGGTCCGCCCCCAGCAGCGCGGCCATCGCCCCCTGCCCGACCGGCACTGCGGCCTGCATTGCCTGGCCGCGCAGCTTCAGCAGCCTGGCGGTGGTCGGAAGATCGAACCCTCCAGCGGCGCAAAGGGCCGTGTACTCACCCAGCGAGTGACCTGCGACAAAGCTTGCCGCCTTTTGAAGCGTCACCCCGCAATCGCGAGTCAGCACCCGGAACGCGGCGAGCGCATTGGCCATGATCGCCGGCTGGGCGTTCTCCGTCAGGGTCAGCTGATCCTCGGGCCCTTCGCGCATCAACCGCGACAGTGACTGGCCGAGCGCTTCATCCACTTCGGAGAAGACGTCCCGAGCCGTGCGGCTGGCGTCGGCCAGAGCCGCGCCCATGCCGACCGCCTGGCTACCTTGGCCGGGAAACAGAAATGCGCGCATGACAAGCCCTCAAATTGTTGACGGCGGCGGTTAAGCTGGGGCGGCTCACTTGCCAAGCCGCACCACTCAACAGCCCATCAGCGCCAGCACTTCCTTGCGGCTGCGGTCGTCGGAGCGGAAGGTCCCCATCATCCGGCTGGTAGTCATCATGACCCCGGGTGTGTTGACGCCGCGCGCGGTCATGCAAGCATGACTTGCCTCGATCACGACCGCCACTCCCTTGGGCTGCAGATGCTCCCAGATGCAGTCGGCGACTTGGGCTGTGAGCCGTTCCTGCACCTGCAGCCGGCGGGCGAAGCCGTGCAACACCCGCGCCAGCTTCGAGATGCCGACCACCCGCTGGTGCGGCAGGTAGGCGATGTGCGCCTTGCCGATGATCGGCGCCATGTGGTGCTCGCAATGCGACTGGAAGGGAATATCCTTCAGCAGCACGATCTCGTCATAGCCGCCGACCTCATCGAAGGTCCTCGACAGGTGCAGCGAGGGATCTTCGGTATAGCCGCGGGCATATTCCTTCCACGCTCGTGCGACCCGCGCCGGAGTGTCGATGAGTCCTTCGCGGCTTGGATCGTCCCCGGCCCAGCGGATCAGCGTCTTGACGGCTTCCGCCACTTCGGCCGGGACTGGAATCTTGGGCGCTGGCGCGACCAAGTCGCCGTCTTCCGGCGTGCCGCCAGTTTCACCGTTCATTGCCCCAGCTCCCGTGCGAGTTCGTCGGCTACATCCGCCACCTGCCCCCGAATATCCGGAACGGCAACGATCTCCCAATAGCGGCCTTTGGTTAGTGGCCCGACCGCCCATATACCTTCGCCAGCGCGATTGCGCTCATCGACGGCGAGTCCTATGCCGAGATGGTCGGGCCGAACCTGCTCATCGGCCAGCAGCTGCCGCAGCAGCGGGTCGGTCGTGCGCGCCATCTCGCCGAGTGGACCGGTGCAGTTGAACGCGACCCCGAAGCGATGATCCCTTACCCTGTCCTGACCTCTCGCGCGGATCGACGCCACCAACTCGCCGCCGTCATCGCTCAGCGATTGCAGGCGCCCCGCCATCACCGTCAGCTGCCCGCTTGCGACCAGTTGCTGCAACTGTCGGCCAATCTGGGGCGCGATGCGGTGGCGGTGCACGTCCCACCAGGGCCGCGCATGACGCAGGAAGCGGCGCTCACCGCCGGCCCCGAAGGCTTGCCACAAGGCGGAGCTGTGCGGGCGCAGCGAGTCTACCGCCCCCCGGAAGCCGACTTCAGCGCTTCGCCGCCGGACCCAGCGCCATAGCGCAACCAAGTCGCCACTCGGCAGCTCGCTCCTTTCTACCGGTGCGGGCTCGTGTGGAGCATGAGTTCGCGGCAGCAATCCGCGGCGCGACAGGGCGACGATCCGTCCTCTGTGCCCGGCCGCGATCAGCGACAGCACCGTGTCGATGGTGGTCAGGCCGGTGCCCAGCACCAGCACGTCCCCGCCGTCTGCGGCGACCCGGGCGATCGCCTCGTGAGCCTCGTCGCTCCATGGGTTATTGACGAACAGGTCCGCTGGCAGCCCGTTGGCTACACTGAGCGGCGCGGGAGCCTGGTTGCCGCTCGCCAGCACCACCGCAGAGGTTGTCAGCACTTCACCCTGCTCAAGCTGCAAGCACCAGCTCTCACCCACCCGCTCGGCACCAATGACCCGGCCCTCAATCAGCCTCATGCCCTCGGCGCCTTTGAGGATGGACTCGAGATAACGCCCAAAGACCCGCCGCTCGGCGAAGGCCGTTCCATCATCTCCCAGCCATTCGGCAAAGTCGCTTGGCCGGTCAGGCCAGGCACTCATCTTGGCGCTTGGCACGTTGAGCAGGTGCACCGACTCCGTGGTCGCATAGGCAACCCCCCGCCCCATCCGGCCCGAGCCGTCGATCAACACGCTTGGGATGCCGCGGCGGCTCAGCTGCACTGCCGTCATGGTCCCTGAAAAACCGCCACCCACAACTGCCACCGGCGTGGCGGCGGCATCAAATCTCATAGTCGGGCCAGCTCTCCGGGTCGCTCGCGTCCGCCCGTCGCTGCTGCAACTTGCCGTGCAGCCGCACCACGGTCCGGCCGGCGGTTTCCGTGAACCATCCCGGCACCATCGCATGCACCAGGCAGGCCGCCCCGGCACCGATCATGCTCAGGCCGATCCCCACCGCACCGACCCCGTGCCGCGCCCAGCCCATCCCCAGCGAACGCGGATGATCGGTGAATAGCTGCCGCACCCCTGCCACTTGAGCCTCCGTTCAGCCATGTTGGTGACCCCGGCTGGATTCGAACCAGCGGCCTACAGATTAGGAATCTGGCGCTCTATCCTGCTGAGCTACGGGGCCTTGCGGGTAGTCCCTACAAGACAGAGGCCCTGCAGATCAACGCGCGGCGATCAGCTCGACCCGCGGGATCGGTCGCCGGTGATCCAGGGCGGGCACGCGGGACCGGACTTCCGCGATGCGGCCAAGGTTGATCTCGGCAAAGCCAAGCCCTGGCGTTCCGTCCATCTCGAGCAGCAGCTCGCCCCACGGCCCCGCGATCAGGCTGTGGCCGTAGGTTTCGCGCCCGTCCTCATGCCGTCCCGCCTGGGCCGCGGCCACCACGAATAGACCAGCTTCGATCGCGCGAGCGCGCAGCAGCAGCGTCCAGTGCGCCTCGCCGGTCGGCACCGTAAAGGCTGCCGGCACAGCAATGGTCTCAGCACCCGCCTCGGCCAAGGCCGCGAACAGCGCGGGAAAACGAATGTCGTAACAGATGGTCAGGCCAAGCCGCCCGACCGGAGTGCCGTCCACCACCACGGCCGACTTACCGGCCTGGTACACCGCCGACTCGCGCCAGCTCTCCCCCGTGGGCAGGTCGACATCAAACAGATGGAGCTTGTCGTAGCGGGCGCGAATGTCACCCTCGGGGCCGATAACGAACGCGCGATTGACCAGCCGCTCACCATCGCCCTTCAACGCCAGGCTGCCCAAGTGCACCCAGACACCATCCTTCGCTGCCGCATTGCGGACCGCGGAGAGTACCGGATCGTCGGCCTCGTGGCGCAGCTTGGGCGCGGCGCGTGCCCGATCCTTGTCGAGCAGCCCCGACATCTCCGGGGTGAACAGCATGGCCGCTCCACCGTCAGCAGCGGCAGCGACGGCCTGGACCAGCCCGGCCGCATTCAGCGCTGGCTCGATCCCCGTCTGCGCCTGAAGGGCCGCGATCCGGTTCATGCGGCGAGCAGCGGGTCCAGCTTGCCGGCCCGCTCGAGCGCATAAAGGTCGTCGCAGCCCCCGACGTGGCGACCATCGATGAAGATTTGCGGCACGGTCGTCCGACCCGATCGCTCGATCATCTCATTCCGCTGCGGCCCGCCCGAATCGAGGCTGATCGTCTCCACCTCAACACCTTTGGCGCGCAGCAGTTCGGCTGCGCGATAGCAATACGGGCAGGTCGTTTTCGAGTACATTTCGATGCGAGCCAAGGTGAGCGTCTCCATGCCGGATTGATAAGCTGGCCCTTAGCGCAGCAGCCGTCAGCGAACCACCCTCGCCCAGGCGATCAACTCCACGCTCCGCGCTCCTTCTCGCTTCAGCAACCGGGCGCATTCCTCCGCCGTGCTGCCGGTCGTCATCACGTCGTCCACCAGGATTATATCCTTGCCTTGAACACTGAAGGGTCGCCGCAACTCGAAAGCCCCCTTCACCGTCTTGCGACGCTCGCGCGGACTCATCCCCTTCAGCTTGGGTGTCCCCCGCACCCGCCGCAGCAGCATCGGCTCCGACGCATGACCTCCCGCCTTGCCCAGCGCAGCCGCGATCAGCGCCGCCTGATTGAAGCCGCGGCTCCACAAACGTCCGCGATGCAGCGGCACCGGCACCAGCAGCGCGCCGGGCGTCAACTCCGCCAGCGGGCGGCGCATATAGCTTGCCATCGTCGCTGCGACCGCTGTCTTGCGCCCGTACTTCAGGCGAATCGCCAAGCTCCGCGCGATGTCGCCATAGGCCACCGCCGCCCGCAGCCGTCCGATCGGAGAGCTCCCGTCAGGACAAACGGCGCTGCTTCCCGACGGCCCAACTGCGCCGCCGCACCGCTCGCAGCCGTCCGGCACGGAACCAAGGAACTCGACCTCCGGCCAGCAGGCCGCGCAGAATAGCCCGACCTCGCTGGTGATCGCTCCGCATCCGGCACAGCGTGGCGGCAAGGCGGAATCGAGCAGCTGGCGAGCGGCCCACCTGACCGTGGCGACGAAGGTCATGGGCTGGCTTGTCTGCGACCCTTCCACGCCGCACAAGCCCCGACATGGCGGAACAACTATTCGATGCGCACTTGCTGGAGCAGCGCCGCCGGCGGGCACTGGCACAGGGACCGCGCCTGTTCCTGGCCGAGCGCGCGATTGAAGATCTGCTCGAGCGGCTGAACCCGGTTCGCCGCACCTTCGACCGACCTGTCTTGGTCGGCTGTTCCGACCTCGCACTGGCCGAGCCGCTGCGCGTCGTCTGTCCCAAGCTTAAGCTGCTCCCAAACTTCGACGGGCTCGCCGCGCTGCGGCCTGGAAGCACCGACCTGCTGCTGATGCTGGGGCAACTCGACACCGCCGATGATCCGCCGGGCGTGTTGCGCGTGCTGGCACATCTGCTCGCTCCCGATGCCCTGCTGATGGGCGTCGTGCCGGGTAACGACAGCCTGCCTGCCCTGCGCAGCGCCATGCTGGCGGCCGATCAGGCGGCAGGCGGCGGAGCTGCCCCGCGCATCCACCCACGCCTGGAAGCCTCCAGCCTAGCCGGGCTGTTGAGCGTTAGCGGCTTCGTCGAGCCGGTGGTCGATCTCGATCGGGTACGGTTGCGGTACCGGCGCCTGGATGATCTCGTCGGCGATCTGCGCGGAATGGGGGCGACCAACGCGCTTCATCGACGCAGTCGCCGACCGCTGGGCCGAGCGGCCTATGACGCCGGGCGGAAAGCATTCGCGGACCTGGGCGACGAGCGCGGAACGGTGGAAACGATCGAGCTCATTCATTTCACCGCGTGGACGCCCCAACAAAGAGGGTAACCGCGCAAGTAACTTGTCACCGCGCACGAGTTGTTAACTCTGGGTAACTAACGCTGGCTTCGTGGACGTGGACCAGAGGAGGGTGGCTTGAACGCTATCCGAACAATGTTGCGCATGCTGCGCCGCTCGGAAGAGGGTGCAACGGCGATCGAATATGGCTTGATCGTCGCCCTGCTTGCAGTCGCCTGTATCGGCGCCATGCGATCGATGGGCGGCGGTTCCGATGGCATGTGGACCCGGATCAGCAACCAGGTCGAGCAAGCTATGTAGGACTGCCCGGCGGCGGCGGCTTGCCGCCGTCAGCCTACCCGCGTGCCGTAGACGACCAGCTTCACCCGCTGGCCGGGCGTCAGCCGTGCGTTCGGGTTGAGCCCATTGAGCGACAAAAACCGCTCCAGCTGATAGTTGCGGTAGGCCATCCGGCCCGCCAGCGACTGCACCGTGTCACCCGCTCGGACCGGCACGACATCGATCACGCGGGGCCGGATCGCCGTCGCCTCGCCCGCTGAGATTCGCCGTAGCGAATTAACCATCGACGTGAACGGCCCAACGCCCTGTCCGCTGCGGGTCAAAGTAACGAAATGGTAAGCGCGATCGCGCGCGAACTCATAGGCGAACATGCTGACGTCGACGACACCGGACGAGGTGTTTGCCCGGGCAAGCAGGTAAGCGGCGGGGATGCCGTTGATCGTAGTCCGTCCCCGGTCCACCACCTGCAACTGCGTTTGCCCGCCCGTCAGCTGCTGCAGCTCCTGCGCGATGTAGTTCTCAAGATTGCCGCTGTAGCGCCCGGTCGAGAACTGCGCTTTGCCAGCCGTACCGCCAGAAATAGTGACCGCGTCCGTCCCGTTCTGCATCAAGTAGCCGGTCGGCACGCTGAACTGTAGCCGCAGGTCGGGATGCGTAAAGGTCCGGCCATCGATGATCCCCTGCGCGGGATCGTCGTCCACCACGACGCCGTCCAGTTGGCTGAGGAACTGATCGCGATTGCGTAAGCCCGTGCCGGCGCGGCCGGTCTGGCGCGCGAACGTGCCGGCCTGGGCAACCCGGTTGGCCGAGCTCGGGTGAGTCTGCGCCCATTCCGGTGTCTCGCGCTGGTCGCGGCCCTGCATCCGCAGCTCCAGTGCGTCGGCCCGGCCGAGCGCGGCCAGCATGGTGGCGGACGCATTCGGGTCGTAACCGGCACGAGCAAGATAGCTTACACCAAGGCGGTCAGCGTCATATTCCTGCGCCCGGGTAAAGCTGAGGGTGCGCAATTGCGAGCCGGTCTGCAGCAGCTGCCCCAGGGCGCTGCCGATCCCGCCGCCGATCACGCTACCGAGAATCGCGCCAAGCACGCTCCCGATGCTGTTGTTCCGCGTCGCCGACTGGCGCGCCTGCGCGTGGTTGGCCGCGACATGTCCAACCTCGTGCCCGACAACGAACGCTAGCTCGGCCTCGTCGTTCATCAGGCTCATCAGCTGCCGGGTGATGTAGATGTAACCGCCCGGCACCGCGAAGGCGTTCTCCACTGCGGAGTTCAAGGCGGTGAACCGGAATGCCTGCGGATTGACGCCCGAATAGGCGGCCATGCGGCGGCCGACCTGGTCGACATAGGCTCCGCGAGCCCCGGTCTCGGCACCGCCGAACTCCTGGATCAAGGCCGGATGCTGCTGCTGCGCCTCCTGCACGTAGCGCGCGGGCAGGTTGCGGGCGGCCTGAGCCGAAGCGGCAACGGGCACAATCGCCGTCGCGGTCCCTGATAGCATGAGAAGAATCTTGCGCATGGATGATCTCGTATGGCTGGCTCGTTTTCGCCATCCTGAACGGGTCATTCCGCAGCCGGTTCCTGTCGGAGCCGCCTCAGCCGATGGCGAGGAACTTGTCGCGGCGCTGCTTGAGCAGCTCATCGGGGCTCATCGGCTCGCACCGGCCGAGCTCTTCCACGATTGCGCTTCGGAGATTGCTGATGGCCGCTGCCGGGTCGCGGTGAGCACCGCCGAGGGGCTCAGGAATGATCCGGTCGATGACTCCTAGCGACTGGAGATCGCCGGCCGTGATCTTCATCGCTTCGGCCGCATCCGCAGCCCGGTCAGCAGTGCGCCACAGGATCGACGCGCAGCCCTCCGGCGAGATCACGGAATAAACCGCATGCTCGAACATCAGCACCCGGTTGGCCGCGGCAATGGCAATCGCACCGCCCGATCCGCCCTCGCCGACCACGGCCGCGATGAAGGGCACCCGCAGCGCGAGGCCCTGCTGGGTCGAGCGGGCGATTGCTTCGGCCTGGCCACGCTCCTCGGCCTGCACGCCCGGAAAAGCGCCGGACGTATCGACCAGGCTGACCACCGGCAGGTTAAAGCGGTCCGCCAGCTGCATCAGGCGGATCGCTTTGCGATAGCCCTCGGGCTTGGCCATACCAAAATTATGCTTGAGCCGGCTGGCGGTGTCGTCGCCCTTCTCGTGCCCGATCAGCACAACCCGCCGTCCCTCGATCCGTGCCAGCCCGCCAACAATCGCCTCGTCGTTAGCAAAGGCGCGGTCGCCTGCCAGCGGCAGGAACTCGTCGGTCAGGTCCGCCACATAATCCTTGAAATGCGGACGGTCCGGATGCCGTGCCACCTGCGCCTTTTGCCACGGCGTCAGCCTGGCATAGGTGTCGCGCAGCAGCCGTTCGGATTTGACCTCCAGACGCTCAATCTCCGCGTCGATATCGATGTCGCCGTTGCTGGCCGTTTCCCGCAGCTCGGCCACGCGGGCATCCAGTTCAGCGATCGGTTTTTCGAAATCGAGGAAGTTCCGCATGTCTGGGCGCGGCTAGACCGTGCGGCCGTTAGTGGCAAGCGGATGGCGCTGGTTGACCAGCTCCACGAGCCGCGCGCTATCCACATGCGTGTAGATCTGGGTGGTCGCGATATCCGCGTGGCCCAGCAAGGCTTGCAGCACGCGGAGGTCCGCCCCGTTGCTCAGCAGGTGCGTCGCAAACGCATGGCGCAGCACGTGCGGGCTGACCCGGTCGGGCGCGATCCCAGCTAAGCCAGCCATTTCCCGCACCAGCTGGAATAGGCGCATCCGGCTCAAGTGCGTCTTGCCGCCGGGGAACAGCCAGCCGCTCGGTGCCGGCACATGCGGCAGCCACGCCGCCACCGCCGCATGCGCCCGTTCGGAAATCGGCACCATCCGCTCCTTGGCTCCCTTACCGCGCAGGATAAGGAATGGATCCTGCCGGCGCAGCGCGTTGCGCGGCAGGCTGACCAGCTCGGTTGCACGCAGGCCCGATCCATAGAGCAATTCCAGCAGCGCCAGGTTGCGCAGGGCAATCGGCTGACCGCTCGCCGCGCGGTCCTCCACCTCGCGGAACACCGCCTCGACCTCGTGTGGATCGAGAATGCGCGGCAGCGGGCGTTCGGTAGCAGGTCGCGGCAAGGCCGCCGAGGGGTCATCCCCCCGCAGGCCTTCCTCATGGAGAAAGCCGTAGAAGCGCCGCAGAGCCGCCGACCGGCGGGCAACGGTGGATGGAGCAAGGTCGCTCCATGCCCCGCCCAAGGTGGAGAGCTGGTCGCTGCTCGCTCCGCCGATTGCCGGAAGGCTCGCGGCTGCGGCTTCGAGGTCGGCGCGATAGGCCAGCAGAGTGTTGCGGGCCGCTCCGGCCTCTGCCGCCAGCATGTCCAGGAACCGGTCGACTAGCGCGCGGTCGTCGGGGATCACGTGCGGGCCAGCGCCTCGGCCGCGATCATGCGCGCGGCATAGTCGAGCCCCGACAGTCGCATGGCCGTCAGCCCGCGGTATAGCTGCGCGGCCGGCACCCGTTCGAAGCTCGACGCCTGCAGCCCGATAGCTGCCAGGATCGTGGCCGTTCCCGCCTGCCGCTTCTGCCCGGCCTGGTCCGCCAGTCGGGTCCACACCGACGTCCGCTGCAGCCCGAGCTCATGCCGCTCGTTGAGCCGCGAGGCAGTATCCGCACTGATCCGGCCGGTGCCGGCCAGCCCCGCCACCAGCAGCTTGCTGCGCTGCTTGTCGCGGCTGTTGTCGCGATTGATGAAGGAGTTGATGCGTCCGGAACTGACATCAACCGCACTCGAAGAAGTCCCCAGCGCCAGCATCGCCCAAGCCCTGTCGGCCGGCTCGTCGTCCATTTGCCGGACCGCCGCGGACCATTGCGCCGCTTCGCGGTCGAACCCGCCCGCCAGCATGGAAGCGATCAAGTCGGGCGCATCGCGCTGCAACTTCGGGTCGGGTGAAATGCGCGTTGCCGCTAGCGCCAGCAAGGCTCGTGAGGCCTGCCGCTCCAGCTCGCCTTCGCCCTTGCCCCACAGGTTGCGCATCGCATCGAGCCGCGCATCCAGCGTCCGCCCGACAAAGGCGGTGCGCAGCCGCCAGGCATCGGTTCCGGGCAGGTCCGAAGGGTCGGTCGCGTCGTAGATGCTAGAATAAACATCCACCAACGCCGCCGACGAGAACACCCCCAGCCCCGCGGCGACCCGCGCGGACGGCAGCCGCTCCTCGGCTGACAATAGCGGAGCACGGGCCTGCCAGGCACGCAGCCGGGGTGCCGCAGCGTTCATCAGCCCCGCCGGCGGCAGCAGCCCCGTCGCCGTCGCCAGGCCAAAGCGCCAGCTGGTGAGGTCCCGAACCCCGTCCCATTCTATCGTCGTGGCCCGGCCCGTATCTTCCCCGGCGCCGACCACCTTGTCGGCCAGCGTCAGGTCGATACCGCCGATCCGCCCGCGGCGCCGCGCCTGCTCGATCTGGGAAGCCGCACTGGCCGCCTCGCCCTCCAGCCCCGAGCACATCGCCTCGGTCAGCTGCGTGATCTTGGGTTCGACCTCACCCAGCGTCTCCCGCAGCGGGCACAGCCCGGCCGGGTCGGCGGCTGCCAGCGCGGTCTGCACCGCGACCTGAGTCAGCTTGGGCGTGTAGTCCGCAACATCGGTTCCGGCCACCAGCATCCGGGCGGCATCCGCCTCGCCCATCCGCAGCAGCAGCCAGGCCCGTTCGGCGGTCCAGTCCGCCGGATTGACCAGCGCGGGCGAAGGCGCGCGGGCGAGGAGGGCGTTGCGCAAGGCGATGTGCAGCCAGCGCGACGGCAGCGGGGTCGACTGCCGGCGCATCAGCTGCGACAGGAACTCGCCGTTCGCGCTGCCCCACGGCTGCTCGCCGAGCCCACTCGCGGCAGGATCGATCGCTCCCACCAAGCTCGGATCGCGGCGTGATTCCTCCGGCAGTTCGACCGGCGGTGGCGGTTGGAGCGCCAACAATTCAGCCTCGGTCAACTCGCCTTCCAAGACATCGCCGCCTTCACCAGCGACCTGCGCCGGTGGACGAACGCGCGGGCGAGCGGCTTGGCCAGGAACCGGCTGGACTGGAGAACTGGTGTTGGTCTCGGGCTGAGCCGGCGCCGGGGCGGTTTGATTCCCGGACGCGGGCGGCGGCAGCACTTCCTGGGCGAGGGCCGGCAGGGCGATCGCCAATGCGCCGCCTGCCAGCAGCAGCTTAGCTCGGCTGGTCACGGGCGACGTCCACCTCGATCGGACGCTGCGGCACTTCGTCCACGCTCTGCGCGATCAGCACCACTGCACCGATCAGAACGGCGAGAATGACAAGGAGAATAACGGGCCCGCGCGCGGGATGCGGCGGTCTGCGGTTGATGGCCATGGGGCGGCCTTTTGCCGAGTGGGCAAGGCCCTGTATAGCCCTCCCGTCATGCCGTCGCGCGAACCTCTCCTGCTGGACCGACTCGATCGTCCGATCGTCCTTGTCGGCCTGATGGGTGCAGGCAAGTCCACCGTCGGCCGCCGCCTCGCGCGCCGGCTGAATCTTCCCTTCGTCGACAGCGACACGGCGATCGAGGACGCCTCCGGGCTTTCGGCAGGCGAGGTGTTCGAGCGCTACGGAGAGGATGATTTCCGCGACGGCGAGCGCCGGCTGGTGGCCCGGCTGATCGAGGACGGCGGCATCCGCGTCATCGCAACCGGCGGCGGCGCCTACGTCAACCAGTCCACGCGCCAGCTGCTCAACGACAAGGCGATCACCGTCTGGCTCGACGCTCCGGTCGCATTGCTGGCCGAGCGCACCGCACGCCGTCCCGAGACCCGCCCGATGCTCAACAAGGGCGACCGCTCGCAAATCCTGTCGAGCCTGATCGAGCAGCGCGGCCCCAAATACGCTGAGGCGCACATCCGCATCCCGTCAAGCAGCGGTGGCCACAGCGAGGTGGTCGAAGCCATCGTTGCAGCCCTTGAAAAGCACCTCGGCCTGCCATGACCACCATCGCCGTGAATGCCGGCGGCCAGCGCTACGATGTTGTCATCGGTCCGCTGGCTGCCGCGGCGGACCGGCTGCAGCAACTCGCGCGCGGGCGCACCCTGCCGGTGGTCAGCGATGCTCGGGTCTGGGCTCTGCACGGCCAAGCCCTCGCTGTGTTGTTGCCAGTTCGACCGCTCTTCGTTCCGGAGGGCGAAGAAGCCAAGCAATGGCCGCACCTCCAGGCGCTGATCACCCGCTTTACCGAATTTAACCTCGACCGCTCCACCCCCGTGCTGGCCCTGGGCGGTGGATCGATCGGCGACCTGACCGGCATTGCCGCCGGCCTTTTCAAGCGCGGCTGCCCCGTGGTGCACATCCCCACCACTCTTTTGGCCCAGGCCGATAGTGCCGTCGGCGGCAAGACCGCGATCGATGCGGAGGGGCAGAAGAACCTGGTCGGCCTGTTCCACCAGCCCGCCCTGGTCCTTGCCGACCCTGCCCTGCTTGACACGCTCGATGCCCGCCAGCTCCGCGCTGGCTATGCCGAAGTGGTCAAATACGGCCTGATCGACGACCCCGCCTTCTTCGCCTGGTGTGAGGCGAACGGGCAGGCCCTGCTCGCCGGAGATCAAGCCTTAGTCGAGCAGGCCATCGCCACCTGCATCCGCGCCAAGGCCCGCACCGTCGAGCACGACGTCGAAGACAAGATCGGCACTCGCGCGCTTCTCAACCTCGGTCACACCTTCGGTCACGCGATCGAATCTGCTGCGGGCCTGGGCACCAGCCTCCACGGCGAGGCGGTCGCGCTCGGCATGTGCTTGGCGCATGACTTTTCGGTCGAACTCGGCTTGTGCCCGCAGGCGGACGCCGCCCGGGTCCGCGAGCATCTTGCCAGCATCGGGCTGCCCACCACCCTCGCCGAAATGGAATTGGAACGCGGACGGCTCCTGCTCCTGATGAGCGCGGACAAGAAGAACGACGCCGGCAAACTCAAGCTCGTCCTCACTCGCGGGGTCGGTGGCGCCTTCCTCAGCGATGGGGTGGCCTCGGGGCCGCTCGCCACTTTCCTGGAAGGAGCCCGATAGCAGCGCTCAGCTGCCTACCTTTCCTACCTCATCCGGCAGGCTGCGCTCGGCCGAGAAGCTCTTCTCGCTGCCCGAGTGCAGGTCGCCGCTCTCGCTCTGCATCTGCAGCCGTTCGCCGTCGCGCTGACGATATTCCCGCTCAACCCGCACGACCTCACGCTCGGCAATGCCCAGCGAGCGCAGCGCCTCGCGCCCCATCACCACGGCGCTCTCGAACACCTCGCGCTGCATCAAGGGTACGTCCAGCCCGTCCAGCGCAATCATCTGACGGCGGTCGAACACCCGCACCATCACCAGCGCTTGCGGGAACGCCTCGGTAATCGGTCGCAGGGTCTCCCGATTCAGCGTTCCGCCGTCGTGACAGAATAGGATCGCTTCGGCCGAGGCCGCGCCCGCCGTGCGCAACAGGTCGATTCGGGTCCCATCGCCATAATAGACCTTGGTTCCGAATTGGTCGGCCAGTTCAATCTGTTGCGGCTTGAGGTCGATCAGCGTGACGGGCACCCGCTTGGCCATCAGCATCTGTGCGACCGTCTGCCCGAACCGGCCGTAGCCGACCACGATCGCGTTGGTCTCGGGCGAGAACTCCGGTCCTTCCATGTCCGGCGCAGCGTCGGGGCGACGCTCCTGCAACCGATCGACCAGCCGCATCAGGAACGGGGTCGCCGCCATGCTGACGGTGACCACCGCGCCGAACAGGCTGGCCGACTCCGCTGAGATCAGGCGCGCCGTGGTCGCCTGCGCGAACAGCA
The DNA here is from genome assembly GCA_902806295.1 of uncultured Sphingomonas sp. Taxonomy (GTDB): domain Bacteria; phylum Pseudomonadota; class Alphaproteobacteria; order Sphingomonadales; family Sphingomonadaceae; genus Sphingomicrobium. The sequence goes on from CADCWB010000046.1 coordinate 15,539, forward strand.
CGAAGCCGAACTCGCCTGCCTGGCTCAGCAGCAGCGCCAGGGTAATCGCCCGCCCCGGGCTCTGCCCGAACAGCCGCGCAAGCGGGTACAGCAGCGCGGTCTTGACCAGGATCACGCCTGCCGCCAACCCCAGCACGGTCAGCGGCCGGCCGGCAATCACGCCCAGGTCCAGCAGCATCCCCACCGACATGAAGAACAAGCCGAGCAGGATGGAGCGAAAAGGCTCCACGTCGCTTTCCAATTCATGCCGATAGGGCGATTCGGCCAGCATCACGCCCGCGACAAAGGCGCCAAGCGCGACCGACAGGTGCAGGGCGTGCATCAGCGCCGACGCGGCGATGACGCAGAACAGGCCCGCCACCACGAACAGCTCGCGCTCCGACAAGCGGCCGATCAGACGAAACAGCGGATTGATGACGAAACGCCCGATCAGCACCAGCCCGACGATCGCCGCCACCGTGGTCAGCGCCATCATCCAGCCGCCCGGCGCAGCGGGGTCGGGCACCCGCGACATCGCCGCCACGATGGTGATCAACGGGATAAGGCTCAGGTCCTGGAACAGCAGCACCGAAAAGGCGCGCTCACCGAACGGCGTATTGAGTTCGCCCGAGGACCGCAGCATCGGCAGCACCTGCGCGGTGGACGACAGCGCGAGCGGCAGGCCGACGGCGAGGCTCGCCTCCCAGCTCAAC
>CADCWB010000047.1 GCA_902806295.1 uncultured Sphingomonas sp.
CATCCCGACGTCTTCTGCGCCGCGTTGCTCAACGCCCAGCCGATGGGCTTCTACGCGCCCGCCCAGATCGTCCGCGACGCGCGCGAGCATGGGGTCGAGATCCGTGCCGTGTGCGTCAATGACAGCGGATGGGACACGCGCTTGGTCGGGCAGGGACATATGCTCCCGCTGCGCCTGGGCATGAAGATCGTTCACGGACTGGCCGAGCTGCACGCAGCACGGATCCTCGCTGCGCGGGATAAGCGGCCGTTTGCCTCCGTTGAGGACCTCTGGCGGCGCTCGGGTGTGCCGCTGGCCACGCTGGAGAAGCTGGCCAAGGCGGATGCGTTCCAATCGCTGGGGCTCGACCGACGGCAGGCGCTGTGGGCGATCCGCGGTCTTGGGGAGTCTCCGCTGCCGCTGCTGGAAGCCGCCGAGCGCCGCGAAGAGCCGGTCAGCCTGCTACCGCTAACCGCCGGGCGCGAAGTGGTGGAGGATTATCGCGCCACCCAGCTCACCTTGCGCGAGCACCCGCTGTTCTTCCTCCGCGATGAACTCAGCCGGCGCCGGATCGTGCGCTGCGCCGATCTCAAGCGGATCAAGGACGGTCAGCGGGTCGAGGTCGCCGGTATCATCCTGGTGCGGCAGAAGCCGGGCAGCGCCAAGGGCGTGCTGTTCATCACCATCGAGGATGAGACGGGGGTCGCCAACATCATCCTGTGGCCCGACCGGTTCGAGGCGCAGCGCACGGTGGTGATGTCGTCGGCGATGATCAGCGTGAGCGGCGTGGTGCAGCGCGAGGCCGAGGTGATCCACGTGATCGCCAGTCGCATTCACGACTATACCGCGCTGCTTCGGCAAGTCGGCGAAATTGACCTCCCGCGCCTGACTAGCCCGGGGGACGGCGCCACCAACGGCGGTGCGCCGGATCGCGGCGAGAGCGGCTGGAAGCCGAAGCCTCGCAGCCTCTACCACCCGCCGTTCCGCACCGGCTGCGACCCCGAGGAGGTGATCCCCATTCGGAGCCACGACTTTCATTAGACGCTCCGGCGCGGTTCACGAGCGTAAGCAGCTGAAGCAGAAATGGAGCTGGCGCACCCAAGAGGATTCGAACCTCTGACCTCTGCCTTCGGAGGGCAGCGCTCTATCCAGCTGAGCTATGGGTGCGTGACGTCCGCTTAGCCGCGCGGCGGCAGGGCTTCAAGCCATTGTCGTAGCGGAGCGTGCAGGGTGGTGGGGGCGGAGCGGCCGACGATCATCCCGACGTGACCAGCGTTGCACGCCACCTGCTCGCCGGAGGCGGCGGCCGTGTTCGCAGGCGTGATCCGATCCCCGGTCGCAGTTACGTGCAGCGTGGGACAGGCGGGTAGGCCCCCGCCGAGCCACTCGCCTGACCCGCTACGGTCAGCACCGAACAGCTCCTCCAGCAATTCCTCGGCCGCCGGCAAGGGCAATGGTTCGCCCGTGTTGGCCCAATCCTCAAGAGCGATGAAGCGCAGCCTCTCCAGACCGTTCGGGTCGGTGGTGGCGAGCCGCGCGAACTTGGCAACCACCCGATGCGGGTCCAGCGACCAGAAAGCCGCCTGCAGCACTTCGATCGGGAGAACGCCCAGGCCCTTGGCGATCGGCTTTGCGCGGTGCCAGAGTTGCTGCAATGCGGACCTGGCCTCGGGCGGATAGGCGGAAAAGCACCACGGCGCGGCTAGGGTCGCGACGGCTGCGATCCTTCGATCGAGCGCCGCAGCGGCGAGCGCCATGGTGCCGCCGAGGCAGTAGCCGACAAGTATCACGGGTTCGCCGAGGCTTCGCAGGAGCGGAAGCAGCAAGTCCCGCACATGGGCCGATACGTCGAGCGTCATTCGATCGCGGGCGGCTCCCCAGTCAAGCAGGAACACTCGGCCGCTCGACGTCAGCGCCTCCGACAAGGACGAGCCCGCATCCAGATCGAGGATGCCAGGCGGATTGATGAGTGACGGGACCAGCACGATCGGTCTCCCGGAGCCGCCGCAATCACGGAGGCCAGCGCCATCGGTCCGAGCAACGATGCTGCGGCTTTGCTGCGCAACATGCCTAGGTGCGCGTTGGTAGATGGCAAGTCCCACCAACGCCGCTCGCATCAGTTCCGGGTCGCTCTCGCCCGCTCGGCGGACGAGTTCTAGAAACATCGGCAGGGGGCGCGGACCAGCGGTTTGTTGCAGCGCGGCAAGCGAGGGTGCTAGATTGTCGGTCACGTCGTATCGGAGCCTAGCATGACCAAGTCGCCCACCGACAAGGTGACGATCAAGAAATATGCCAACCGCCGGCTCTACGACACGGAGAGCAGCAGCTATGTCACGCTGGACCGGTTGGCACAGATGATCCGGGAGGGCCGCGATTTCGAGGTGGTCGATGCCAAGACCGGTGATGACATCACCCATCAAGTACTCACTCAAATCATCGTCGAAGAAGAAGCGCGCGGCGGCGCGACGCTGCTGCCGGTGAACTTCCTGCGCCAGATCATCGGGCTTTACGGCAATTCGATGCAAGGCCTCGTGCCCCAATATTTGGAGAGCGCCATGGCCGGCTTTCAGAAGAACCAGACCGCGTTCCACGAGGCGTTCGGAGCCAACATCTTCACCGACCTCGCCAAGCGCAACATGGCGATGTTCGAGCAGTTCACGGCCCGTTCGGCCGACACTCGGCAAGATGCGCCGGCAAGCCCTGAACCGGGAAATGGCGGCGAGGTAGACGCGCTGCGCGCCGAACTCGAGGCACTCAAGGCCAAGGTGGACAAGCTGGGGCGATGATGTTCGGCTTATTGTGGATCGCGGTGGCGCAGTTTGTGCCGGTACCAAGGCCGGCACCGGCGCCGCTGCAGGTGATGGTGGACTGGCGCTCGGCTCCAATCGCCGCCGGAAGCTGGTTATGGCGTGCGGTACCTGGCGGCAGCGAAGCCTTGTTTCAGGGCAGCGGCGGAGTGCAACTGGCGCTTCGCTGCAACCTTGCTTCCCGCACCGTCACCATGGTGCGCAACGGGGCGGTGCCCGGATCGGCGCTGACCGTGCGCACCACCAACCTGGAGCGGAGCCTGCCGACCAGCGGAACATTGGCCGCGCGTGACCCGCTGCTGGACGCGATCGCTTTCAGCAGAGGGCGGTTTGCAGTGGAGGGTGGAGGCGCCGTGCGGCTGGTTGTGCCGGCTTGGCCGGAAGCCGCGCGAAGCATTGAGGATTGCCGAAAGTAGCGATCATTTCAAGACTTGAACGGACGCGATTTTCGGGCATTCCTGTACCTGGCTACAACATAGCGAAAGGAGGTGATCCGATGTCTCATGGTTCAGCAAAGGGGTCGGTGAAGTTCGTTCGGGAGTCGCAGCTCTAAACAGGCTGCCTTGGTCTCCCGGGCTGGAGCTCTCCGGCCGCTGACCATGTTCGGAGGCGACCGTCACGATCCAAGTGACGGTCGCCTTTGGCTTGTCTGCCGTTTGACGAGCGGAACCGTTTCGCGCCTGCATCGCTTGTTCCGCGCACAGGTGGGAGACTAGCATGGCCAAGGGCAGAAGCACGGGAAGATCGAACAACGACGGGGGCAATGCTTCCTTCACCAGCCAGAACAGCACATTGCCGAGTGGCGGTGAAGGCGGGACGAGGCCGCAAACTGGTGCCAGCGAGAGCGGCGCCAGCGAGAGCAGCTCAAGTGGTGGCATCAGCAGCGGCACCGGCAATGAGACGCTCGACAAGCTAGCCAAGGCGGCGATGAGCAAGGAGATGCTCGCCGCTGGGCTGGCGGCTGCAGCGGCGGCGATCAGCGCCTCGCCGAGTGCGCGCAAGAAAATCCGTGACGCGGGCATCGATGCCGCGGACACCGCCAGCAAGGCGACCAGCTCGGTGGTCGGCAGTGCGGCCCGGCTGGGTTCGCTGATCGCCGACGCGGTGGCGGACGCAGCGCAGCGGGTGCTGTCAGGCGAAATTTTCGGCGCGTCGGGCAGCGAAACGCGTCAAGGCAGCGGCTCGTCGGGTAAGTCTCGGAGCAGCGGCAGCAGCACTGAAAAGTCAGGCAGCGGAGGCTCAGGTAAATCGACGTCGCGGGCGTCGTCAGCGCGCAAGGGCGGCACCGCGGAAACCAAGGGCAGCACTCGAACCGCCAAGGGCAACCCGCGCACTCCATCCGCCCGAGCCGCGACGGCCAAGAGCGAGGATGGTACGACCAAGACCGGTCGGCCGCGCAAGGCTCCCGCAGCATCGTCCACGCGCAAGCGCGCCTCGTCCGGCACGGCCAAGCCGCGCCCGGCGAGCAGTCGCCGTGGCGGGACCAGCCGCTCCGGGGGTAACAACGACGGTGGTTCGGGCGGCGAGGGCGGCAACAGCTAAGCGACGACCTAGCTGACTAGATGCGGGCGCCACTGAAAGGCGGCGCTCGTTTCGCATCTGGCGCGCGGCTTTCGGCCATGCCAATGGGCCAGCCATGAACCCGTTTTCCGTAGTGATCCTCGCCGCCGGTCAGGGCACCCGAATGCGCTCTGACACGCACAAGGTTCTGCACCCCGTTGCCGGCCGCCCGATGCTGGAGCATCTGCTCGACACCGTGGATCAACTGGGCGCCAACCGGCGGATCGTGGTGGTCGGCAAGAGGCGCGAGCAGGTCGAGGCAGCGCTCGCCGGACATGATACACTGATCGCGGTGCAGCAGGAGCAGAAAGGAACCGGCCACGCCGTCCAGCAGGCACACGCTGCCTTGAACGGCTTCGCGGGGACGGTGATCATCCTCTATGGCGACACTCCGTTCGTGGCGGCGGACACGCTCGATGCGATGCGGGAGCGGCTAGAAGAGCCGGATGCGCCAGCAGTCGTAGTGCTAGCCTCATCGCCGGCCGAACCGGGCGCCTACGGCCGCGTGATCCTTGATGATAAGGACCGGATCGCGCGGATGGTCGAGTATAAGGACGCCAACCCAGCTGAGCGCGCGGTGCAGCTCTGCAATTCGGGGATGATGGCGGTGCGCGCGGGTGACCTGTTCCGCTGGTTGGAGCAGGTCGGCAATGCCAACGCGGCCGGTGAGTATTACCTCCCCGACATCGTCATGGTAGCGGCGAATGAAGGGCGCCACTCGGTCGCGATCGAGTGCGATTCGTGGCAAACGGCAGGCGTCAACAGCCGGGCCGAACTCGCCGCCCTGGAGCGTGACTGGCAGGCGCGGCGCCGGAGCCGAGCGCTGGAGGAAGGGGCGACGCTGATCGACCCGGAGAGCGTCTGGTTCAGCTATGACACGGTGCTTGGCCGCGACGTCACGGTGGAGCCGCATGTGGTCTTCGGCTCGGGTGTGAGCATCGCCGACGACTCAGTGATCCGTGCTTTTTCGCACATCGAGGGGGCAAGTGTCGGAAAGGGCTGCGAAGTCGGACCGTTTGCGCGGCTCCGGCCCGGCGCTGTGCTGGAGCGCGCCGCCAAGGTCGGCAACTTTGTCGAGATTAAGAAGGCTCGACTGGGCGAGGGCGCGAAGGCCAATCACCTGAGCTACATCGGCGACGCGGATGTCGGAGCCAAGGCGAACATCGGCGCAGGCGCGATCACCTGCAATTATGATGGCTTCTTTAAGTACAAGACGGTGATCGGCGAGGGCGCGTTCATCGGCTCCAATTCGGCGCTGGTCGCGCCGGTGACGGTCGGCAAAGGTGCCATCGTTGGTGCGGGATCGGTAATTAGTCGTGACGTAGAAGCCGATGCGCTTGGCGTGACTCGCGCGGAGCAAAAAGGTCTGGGGGGCTGGGCCGCGCGCTTCCGCGAACGGCAGCAGGCCAAGAAGGGCAAGTAGCATGTGCGGAATCGTAGCGATCGTCGGCCAGCGGGCTGTCGCGCAGCCTTTGTTCGAAGGACTCAAGCGACTCGAATATCGGGGCTATGACTCAGCCGGCATCTGTACGGTACAGGGTGGCGCGTTTGAGCGGCAGCGGGCCGAGGGCAAGCTGGAGAACCTGGCCGGCAAGCTGGCCGAGGACCGTCCGGAAGGCAGTATCGGCATTGCCCATACACGCTGGGCAACCCACGGCGCGCCAACCGAAGGCAATGCGCACCCGCATATCGTCGGACCCGTGGCGCTGGTGCACAATGGCATCATCGAGAACTTCAAGCCGCTGCGCGACGAGCTGATCCGCGAGGGCCGGGAGTTCGGCAGTGAAACGGACAGCGAAGTAGTCGCTCACTTGGTCGCGCGGGAAGTGGAGCGAGGCGCCGCGCCGCAGGACGCCGTCGCCTCGGTACTGCCGCGTCTGCACGGCGCCTTCGCAATGGCCTTTCTGTTCCGCGACCATCCTGAGCTGGTGATCGGGGCCCGAATGGGAGCGCCGCTGACGGTCGGCTACGGCGAGGGCGAGAACTACCTCGGGTCCGATGCCATCGCGCTGGCTCCCTGGACCCAGCGGATCGCCTATTTGGAGGAAGGCGACTGGGTGGTGGTGCGCAAAGACGGCGTGCAGATTTTCGATCGTAGCAACCAGCCTGTCGAGCGGCGTCAGGTCGATAGCGGGGCCTCGGCCGAAACCATCTCGAAGGGCAACCACGCGCACTTCATGCGCAAGGAGATTTTCGAGCAGCCGATCGTGGTCGCGCAGACGCTGCAAAGCTATGTCCGCGCTTATGAGGGCGAGGTAGCTATTCCGGCCTTCGACTTCGATCTATCAACGGTGGAGCGGATCACCATCGTTGCCTGCGGGACCAGCTTCTACGCCGGCATGGTCGCAAAATATTGGTTCGAGCGCTTCGCCCGCGTACCGGTCGACATCGATGTGGCGAGCGAGTTCCGCTACCGCGATCCGGTGCTCGACCCCGGTGGGCTGGCACTCTTTATTTCGCAATCCGGCGAAACTGCCGACACCCTCGCGGCGCTGCGCCATGCCAAGGAGCAACAGCAGACCATCGCGGTCGTGGTCAACGTGCCGACCAGTTCGATGGCGCGCGAGGCGGACCTGCCCTC
>CADCWB010000048.1 GCA_902806295.1 uncultured Sphingomonas sp.
CACAGGCGCGCGCAGTCGCCTTCGCTATCCAGGCCTCGGCCGCGCACGACGGCGAAGTCGCGCTGGTGACTCACTGCGACATCATCCGGGCGCTGCTGTGCTGGCATGAGCGCCGCTCGCTCGACCAAATCCTGCACTATGCGGCCGGGCCGGCGTCCGTGACTCGGCTGGAGATCGCGCCCGCCGAGCAGGTCGCCGCGTAATGCTCACCACCGCCACCCGCCCCCTCAACCGCGACGCAATCGAATCCCGAGTGAAGGAGCTCGGGCCGTGGTTTCACGATCTCGACTTGGGCGGGGTTCGTACGGCACCCGATCATTTCCTGTTCGACTATCCGGCGGGCAAGTTCCGCCGCTTCGCGCAAGTCGTGCCGGCGGACCTGAGCGGCAAGAGCGTGCTGGATATCGGCTGCAACGCGGGCTTTTATAGCTTCGAGATGAAGCGCCGCGGGGCCTCGCGCGTGCTCGGCATCGACCACGATCAACGCTATCTCGACCAGGCGCGCTTCGCTGCCGAGGTGCTGGGATTCGAAGACATCGAGTTCCGCCAAGGCGAGGTATGGGATGTCGGCTCGCTAGGCGAACGCTTCGACCTGGTGATCTTCATGGGGGTGCTTTATCACCTCCGGCACCCGTTGCTGGCGCTCGACCTTATTCGCGAGCACGTGGCGGGCGACATGCTGCTGTTCCAGTCGCTGACCGCCGGTTCGACGGCCCAGCCGGAGATCGCGCCCGACTATGAATTTTTCGAAGGGGTGGAGGCCTTGGAGCAGGAAGGCTGGCCCGCCATGCGCTTCATCGAGCATCGGCTAGCGGGCGATCCGACCAACTGGTGGGTGCCCAACAGTGCCTGCAACGCGGCGATGCTGCGCTCGGCCGGCTTCGACATCGTCGAGCAACCCACCAACGATGTCTTTTACGCTCAAGTGAGCGCCACGCCGCAACGCTACGGTGGCGCTGTTTATCCGCACGGAGGGGGTACGCGTTGATCGAAGCCGCGATGATCTGGAATGAACCCAACAACAAGTCGCATTGGGACCCGGAGATCGACCCTGACTGGTCGAAGTTCGCGGAAATGGCCGGCCTAGCCGCGCGCGCTATTCGCGCGGTGAACCCCGAGGTGAAGCGTGTGTTGGGGGGGATCTCGCCGATCGATCCGAGCTTCATCCAGCGGCTCGACGGCTATGGGCTGCTGAACGACCTCGACGTGATCGCCCTGCACGGCTTTCCGCTCGACTGGAACCTGTGGAACATCAACGAGTGGCCGCAGCGGATCGACGATATTCGAGCGGTGGCGCCGGACCATGAGCTGTGGGTCAGTGAAGTTGGCGTCGGCTCGTTTGGCGCCGAAGAAGTGCAGGCGTTCGGCGTCAAGCGCACGGCCGAACTGTTGATCGGCAAGGTGCCGCGCATCTTCTGGTACTCGCTTTACGACTTGCCGCAGGCCTGGGGCGCGACCACCCGGCACCGCGAAGCGGAAGGATCAAGCTATTACCGGCATTTCTACATGGGGCTGCTGAAGGAAGACGGCACCCCCAAGCTGGGCCTCGAGGAATTCGAGCCGTTCGCGGGCGAGCTGGGTTTGATGCAATGGTTCCACTTCGAGGATCATCGGCTGGACGACGCCGTGAGGTGGCTCAAGCGGTTGGGCGTCACCAAGCTGCGCACCGGCCTGTCGTGGGCCGACAGCTTCCGGCCGAACGCGCTCGACTGGTTCGATCGGCAGATGGAGGCACTGGAGCCGTTCGACACCACCATCACCTTCTGCTTTACGCCGGAGCATCTGGGGATCGCGCCGCATCACACTAGCCCGCCGCGCGAACCGCAACAGTTCGCCGAGTTTTGCGCGCAGATGATCGAGCGCTATGCGCCCGCTCGCGCTGCTGCATCCGAGCCGACCCGCGTCGCGGCCGAATAACGAGGAAGACCTATGGACCCGACCATCAACATCGCCATCGCGGGTGTCGGCAATTGCGCTTCGAGCCTGGTGCAGGGCATTGCCCACTACCAGAACGGCGGCGCCAACGAGCAGATCGGCCTGATGCACTGGGACCTGGGCGGGTATCGGCCCAAGGACTTGAAGGTCGTGGCGGCGTGGGACGTGGACAGCCGCAAGGTCGGGCGCGACGTCAATGAGGCGATCTTCGCCAAGCCCAATTGCACGCAGCACTTCTCCGATCATGTGCCGCCAACCGGCGCGCGCGTGCTGATGGGCAAGCGGCTGGACGGCATTGCGGATCACATGGCCGACTATCATCCCGAGCGCACCTTCATGCCTGCGGACGACGCCGAGCCGAACCAGGCCGAGGTCGTGCGCGTGCTCAAGGAAACAGGCGCGCACGTGCTGATGAATTATCTGCCGGTGGGCAGCCAGCAGGCGAGCGAGTTCTACGCCGAATGCGCGCTAGAAGCGGGTGTCGCGTTCGTGAACTGCATCCCGGTATTCATCGCGTCCGACCCGGCATGGGCGGAGCGCTTCCAGGCGCGCGGCGTGCCGATCATCGGCGACGACATCAAGGCCCAGGTCGGCGCGACCATCGTCCACCGGGTGCTGACCGACCTGTTCCACAAGCGCGGCGTCCGGCTCGACCGGACGTATCAGCTTAACACCGGCGGCAACACCGACTTCCTCAATATGCTGAATCGCTCGCGGCTCGCGTCCAAGAAGGAGAGCAAGACGGAGGCAGTGCAGGCAGTGGCCGAGCGGCGGCTGGACGATGAGAACATCCATGTGGGCCCGAGCGATTACGTCGCCTGGCAGAACGACAACAAGGTCTGCTTCCTGCGGATGGAAGGGCGCCTGTTCGGCGGCGTTCCGATGAACCTGGAACTGCGCCTGTCGGTCGAGGATTCGCCCAATAGTGCCGGTGTGGCGATCGATATGGTTCGCTGCGCCAAGGTGGCGATGGATCGCGGGTTGGGTGGTCCGGTGATCGCGCCAGCCGCCTTCTTCTGCAAGCATCCGCCCGAGCAGATGACCGACGACGAGGCACTGGACGCGACTGAGGCGTTTATCCGCGGTGAGCCGGCCCCCAAACGACTTCATTGACCGCACGCCGACGGTTCAGCCCTCCGGTGGGCTGGCCTCGGCGTTGGAGCGCAACATCGAGGCGCTGGCCGAGCGCCGGCAGCGCGAGGCGGAGCAAGCCTCCGCCTCCGACAAGATCGCCAACTGGATCAGCCGTTTCGCCGGTTCCATGGCGTTTGTGGCAGTGCATGCGGTGCTCGTCGCTGGCTGGGTAGTGCTGAATGCCGGTCTGACCCCGATCCGGCCGTTCGATCCAAGCTTCGTCATTCTTGCCACGGTCGCCTCGGTCGAGGCGATCTTCCTGTCGACGTTCATCCTGATCAGCCAGAACCGTGCCGCGGTGCTCGCCGACCGCCGCGCCGACCTGGACCTGCAGATCAGCCTGCTGTCGGAACATGAGGTCACCCACCTCATCAAGCTGACCAGCGCCATCGCCCACCGCCTCGGCGTCGACGAGGCGTTCAATCCCGAGCTGGATGAATTGAAGCGCACGGTTGCGCCGGAAGCGGTGCTGGAGCGGATTCAGGAAACGACGGATGATGAATGAA
>CADCWB010000049.1 GCA_902806295.1 uncultured Sphingomonas sp.
CACCATCGTCGATGGCGCTGGTGAGAAGTCCGGCATCGAAGGCCGCGTCCTCGCGATCCGCTCGCAGATTGAGAACACCACCAGCGATTACGACCGTGAGAAGCTCCAAGAGCGTCTCGCCAAGCTTGCCGGCGGTGTTGCGGTGATCAAGGTCGGCGGCTCGACCGAGGTCGAGGTGAAGGAGCGCAAGGATCGCGTCGACGACGCTCTTCACGCCACCCGCGCCGCGGTTGAGGAAGGCATCGTTCCCGGCGGCGGCACTGCGCTACTGTACGCCACCCGTGCGATCGAGGGCCTCAAGGGCGTCAACGACGACCAGACCCGCGGCATCGATATCATCCGCAAGGCGCTCTATTCGCCGGTCCGCCAGATCGCGTCCAACGCGGGTCATGACGGTGCGGTGATCTCGGGCAAGCTGCTGGACGGCGACGACCAGAACATGGGCTTCAACGCCCAGACGGACACCTACGAGAACCTGGTCCAGGCCGGCGTGATCGACCCGACCAAGGTCGTCCGCACCGCGCTTCAGGACGCAGCCTCGGTCGCCGGCCTGCTCATCACCACGGAAGCAGCGGTGAGCGAAATGCCGGAAGACAAGGCCAGCGGCGGCATGGGTGGAATGCCCGGCGGCGGCATGGGCGGCATGGGCGGGATGGACTTCTAAGCCTGAAGCGGCCTCCGCTAGCGAAGTGAACCGCAAGGTTCGTCAGCTGGCGGAGGACTCGCGCCTACACCGAACAACAAGGGCCGGAGGAGCAATCCTCCGGCCCTTTTGTTCCTTCTATGATGTTCCGCGACCTTCTTCTCGGCCTCTCCGGGCTGGCAACTGCCTGCACGCAGACACCTCGGTCCCCCGCAACGGTCACCAATCCAGCACCGCAAACACCGGCGGCGCAAGCCAAGCCCAAGCTCCTCGGCTGGAACCCGCCTTGCCAACCGTCTCGGCCTCCACCCAGACCGGACGATCCGATCGTCGGGGTAGTTGCACCGGCTGCCAACCGCTTGATCGAACGCGTCCGCTCCGAGCCGGGCTATGGCGGCGCCTGGTTTGAGAACGAGCCCTGCTATCGCGTGGTGCTGGCCTTCACCGATGGGCAGCCACGCTGGTCAGTGATCGAAGCCGCGGAACTGTGGCTGCGTCCGTACATCGGCTTTGCACGGTCCCGATTCACCGAAGTCGAGCGGAGTGCTAACGGTGAGAAGCTAAGGCAGGCCATGGCTTCGGCAGGCATTTCTTACGCTTTCGGCGATGGCGCAGGAACCGAAAGTTGGACCATCTATGTCGGGTCACAGGCCGACGTTGATCGCGCCCGCGCTCTGGTGCCAGAACGCTATCTGCCGATGACGACCTTCCACATCGGCATACCTGTTCCAAGGCTTGAGCGGAGCTAAGCAAAAGGGCCGCCGCGGCATTCCGCGACGGCCCTCCCGTTAGTCAGCGACTGGTCGAGGCTTACTGACCCGCGACGTTGTCCTGGCCGTTGGCGACGTCTTCCGACGCGTTCTCGATCGAGTTGCCGGCGTTCGACACGGCGTTGCCAGCCGCGTCGAGCGCGTTGTCGGCCGACGCGCCGAGGTTGTCGGTGGCGTTCAGCGCCGAGTTGGTGTCGGTGGCGGCCTCGGTCTCGATCGTGTTCTCGGTCGAGGTGGCGTTATCCGAAGCATTGTCCTGGCAAGCGGCGAGGCCGAGACCAAGAACCGCGACAGCGGTAAGAGCAATCTTCTTCATGTGCGTTCCATCCCTATCAACGTTTGCGCCGGCCCTGATAGGTCTCGGCGCGGGGCTCAACCCGCCGCATATTTGCGGTCAGGCCGGCGTAGATTTAGGTGACCACCGGGGGTCACGCAATTGTCTTTTGCGACGAGTCGAATTCGGATCCCCGATCACCGCTTCTCACGTTGACGATATAAAGATATCTTTATATCCTTAAGTCGTGAGCTTTCCCCTGCCCTTATCCGAGTTGTTTCAGGCGCTTGCCGATCCCACCCGGCTGCGCCTGCTGACCCTGCTCGGCGAGATGGAACTGTCCGTGGGGGAGTTGGCGCAGCTGCTCTCGCAGAGCCAGCCGCGGGTTTCCCGTCACCTCAAGATCCTGACGGACGCGGGACTGATCGAACGCCGCAAAGAGGGCAGCTGGGTGTTTCTGGCCCTGATCCCGGGGGGAGTGGCTGAAGCTCTCTTGCCCTTGATTGCGGCCGCTGCCGGCGAGGCGGACCGGCGCGCCTTTGACACCGACCAGGCGCGCCTCGCCGCGGTTCGCCGCGACCGGGCCGAAGCCGCCCAGCGCTACTTCGCTGGCCATGCCGAGGAATGGGACGCGATCCGTTCGCTCCATGTCGCCGAAAGCGAAGTCGAGGACGCGATCGCCCGCGCATTGGGCGGCGAATCACTAGGCCGCTTGGTCGATATCGGAACCGGCACCGGCCGCATGATCGAATTGTTCGGGCGAGAGGCTGAAAGCGCGGTCGGCATCGACAAGAGTTCGGAGATGCTTCGGCTGGCCCGGGCCAAGCTCCACGCCGCCAGCGTCGCCGCCTCGCTGCGGCAGGGCGATATGTACGCGCTGCCGCTGGCCGACGGCAGCGCCGACTGCGTGCTGCTGCACCAGGTGCTCCACTATGCGCATGCTCCGGCCGAGGCGATCGGTGAAGCGGCGCGGGTCCTCGGCCCGGCGGGACGGCTGCTGATCGTCGATTTCGCTCCGCACGAGCGCGAGGAGCTGCGCGAACGCGCTCAGCATGTCCGCCTTGGCTTTGCCGACGAGTCGGTGCTCGGCTGGATGGAGGCTGCTGGCCTGACCGGCCAAGTGGTGGAGCATCTCGCGGGTGGCGAGCTCACCGTGACCTTGTGGTCCGGCACCAAGGCTGCCGATTGTTTGCCGCGAAGGAAAGCCGCATGAGCCGTCCCGCACTTGTATCCTTGCCGCTGTCCGAGCCTGCGCCTTTGTTCGCTCAGGCCAAGGGCGACATCGCCGTCAGCTTTGAGTTTTTTCCGCCCAAAAGCGAAAAGATGGCCGAAACCCTGTGGGGCTCGATCGAAACACTTGCGCCGCTCCAGCCACGCTTCGTGTCCGTCACCTATGGCGCCGGGGGGACCACTCGTGAGCGGACTCATGCCACGGTGGAGCGGATCGTCCGCGAGACGCATCTGCCGGCCGCGGCCCATCTGACCTGCGTCGATGCTTCCCGTGACGAGATCGATGAGATCGCCCGCTCTTATTGGAACGCCGGCGTGCGCCATATCGTCGCGTTGCGCGGTGATCCCCCTGAAGAGGGTGCGAGCTACCAACCACGAGCCGACGGCTATGCTGACGCGGCCGCGTTGGTCGCGGGACTGAAGCAGGTCGCGCCGTTCGAGATCAGCGTTGCCTGCTATCCGGAGATGCATCCGCAGGCGAGTTGCCCAAGTGCCGACCTCGACAATCTGAAGCGCAAGGTGGACGCCGGCGCGGACCGGGCAATCAGCCAGTTCTTCTTCTCGCCCGAAGCATTCTTCCGCTTCCGTGATCGAGCGGCTGCGCGCGGAATCGAAGCCGAAATCGTGCCCGGCATCCTGCCCGTCAGCAGTGTCGCGCAGACCCGTAAATTCGCCGGCCAGTGCGGCGCGGCAATCCCCGATTGGATGGACGCCATGTTCGAAGGTCTCGACGACAAGCCCGCTGCCCGGCAGCTGATCGCCGCGACGGTGGCGGCGGAGCTCTGCGGCCAGCTTTATGCCGGCGGGGTCCGGCACTTCCACTTCTATACGCTCAATCGGGCGGAGCTGGCCTACGCCATCTGTCACCTGCTCGGTGTGCGTGCGCAGGTGGCGGCATGACCGCCGCGGCCCTGCTGCAAGCAGCAGCTGCCGAGCGCATCCTGGTCAAGGATGGGGCGTTCGGCACCGCGATCCAACAGGCCTGCCTGACCGAAAATTGCTACCGCGGCGACTATGCGCTGTCGAAAGACCAGAAGGGCAACAACGACCTTCTCTGCCTGAGCAAGCCACAGCTCATCGAGGAGATTTGCGCCGGTTACGCCACGGCGGGCGCCGACGTGCTCGGCACCAACAGCTTCAACGCCAACCGCATCAGCCAGGCCGATTACGGCGCGGAACATCTCGTGCCTGAGATGAACCGGGCTGCGGCCCGGATAGCGCGCGACGTGGCCAATCGCTTCGAGGCTGAGGACGGCCGCCGCCGGTTCGTCGCCGGGGCGCTCGGACCGACCAACAAGACCCTGTCGCTGTCGCCAGACGTGAACGACCCTGGCTTCCGCGAAGTCGATTTCGACTTCGTTTGCGACGTCTACCGCGAGCAAGCCCAGGCGCTGCTGGAGGGCGGGGCCGACTTCATCCTGATCGAGACCGTGTTCGACACGCTCAATTGCAAGGCCGCCATCATGGCCGCGCTGGACCTTGCCCCCATCATGATCTCGATGACTTTGACGGATCTCAGCGGCCGCAACCTGTCTGGCCACACGGTGGAGGCTTTTTGGGCCAGCGTTCGTCACGCCAAGCCGCTGACCATCGGCCTGAACTGCAGCTTCGGTGCCGCCCAACTTCGTCCGCACTTGTCGGCCCTGTCGCAAACGGCAGACACGCTGATCATGGCTTATCCAAACGCGGGCCTGCCGAACGATCTCGGCGCCTACGATGAGGCGGCGGAGGAAACGGCCGCGCAGGTTGCCGAGTGGGTCGAGGAGGGCTTGATCAACATCGTTGGTGGCTGTTGCGGCACAACTCCGGCCCATATCGCGGCGATTGCCGGAACGGTTGCTGGTAAGCCCGCGCGTTCCGTTGCGCAGGCACCGTCGCGGACCGTTCTGGCCGGGCTTGAACCGATGGTGCTGGCCTGACATGAGCACTGCATCCGAAGCCATTGCGCTCGTTCCGAGCGCGACCGAGGGGCGTGTCTCGACTTCGCTCGAGACCGACGGACAGTTGGAGCCTGTCTCTGCTGCCACCAGCTTCGTCAACATCGGCGAGCGCACCAACGTCACCGGCTCCGCGCGGTTCAAGAAGCTGGTGCTGGCGGGCGACTATGACGCCGCGGTCGAGGTTGCGCGCCAACAGGTCGAGAATGGGGCGCAGATCATCGACGTGAACATGGACGAGGCGCTCCTCGATAGCGAACTCGCCATGACCACCTTCCTGAAGCGTATCGCAGCCGAGCCCGACATCGCGCGGGTACCGGTGATGATCGATAGTTCCAAGTGGAGCGTCATCGAGGCCGGACTGAAATGCGTCTCCGGCAAGCCGATCGTCAACTCGATCAGCCTCAAGGAAGGGGAGGAGCCTTTCCTCGACCAGGCCCGCCGCGTTCGTGCTTATGGCGCGGCCGTGGTGGTGATGGCCTTCGACGAGACCGGCCAGGCCGATACCGCGCAGCGCAAGGTTGAGATCTGCGAGCGCGCCTACCAGCTGCTCACCGGCAACGGCTTTGCGGCCGAGGACATCATCTTCGATCCGAACGTATTCGCGGTCGCTACCGGGATCGATGAGCATCGGCGCTACGCACTCGACTTTATCGAAGCGGCGCGGGAGATCCGCACCCGCTGTCCCGGTGCACATATCTCGGGTGGGCTGAGCAACCTGAGCTTCTCGTTCCGCGGAAACGAGCCGGTCCGCCGGGCGATGCACTCGGTGTTCCTGTTCCATGCGATTCCTGCCGGCCTCGACATGGCGATCGTCAACGCCGGGCAGCTCGACGTCTACGATGCGATCGACCCGGAACTGCGCGACGCGTGCGAGGACGTCGTGCTCGACCGGCGCGAGGACGCGACCGAGCGACTGATCGAGCTGGCCGAGCGCTTCAAGGGCACCGACGCAGCGGCCGAAAAGCAGGCGGCCGAATGGCGATCGCTGCCGGTGTCGGAACGACTGTCCTACGCCTTGGTGAAGGGGATCGACGCGCACATCGTCGAGGACACCGAAGAGGCGCGCCAGTCCGCCTCCCGCCCGATCGCGGTCATCGAAGGTCCGCTGATGGACGGCATGAACATCGTCGGCGACCTGTTCGGCGCGGGCAAGATGTTCCTGCCGCAGGTGGTGAAGTCCGCCCGGGTGATGAAAAAGGGAGTCGCGCACCTGCTGCCCTTCATCGAGCTCGAGAAAGACGAGGGCGCCAAGGGCAAAGGGCGGATCGTCATGGCGACGGTCAAGGGCGACGTCCACGACATCGGCAAGAACATCGTCGGCGTGGTTCTGCAGTGCAACGGATACGAGGTCGTCGACCTCGGCGTGATGACGCCGTGGACCAAGATCTTGGAAGCGGCGAACGAGAATGGCGCCGACATGATCGGATTGAGCGGGCTGATCACGCCCTCGCTCGACGAGATGGTCACGGTTGCTTCCGAAATGGAGCGTGCCGGCATGAACATGCCGCTGCTGATCGGCGGCGCCACCACCAGCCGGGCGCATACCGCGCTGCGCATCGCCCCGGCCTACTCCGGGCCGGTGATCCATGTCCTGGACGCCAGCCGGGCAGTGGGGGTCGCCTCCGCGCTGGTCAGCGACGGTCCGCAAAAGGCGGAACTGATCGACGGCACGGCGCGTGATTACCATGCGCTGCGCGAAAGCCGAGCCGGCCGGGGCGACCATGAGCTTGCGACGATCGATCAGGCGCGCGCCAATCGCTTCCGGGCCGACCCGGACAAGCGCCCGCCGGCGCCGGCTCGTCCGGGGCTGCACAAATTTGGTGAATGGCCGCTCCGCGACCTCCGTGCCCACATCGACTGGACGCCGTTCTTTCGAGCGTGGGAGCTGCACGGCACTTACCCCGCCATTCTCGATGACCCCGTCGTCGGCGAAAGCGCCCGCAGCCTTCATGCCGATGCCGAAGCGATGCTCGACCGCATCGTGGCGGAGCATTGGTTGCGGCCGGTTGGAGTGGTTGGGCTGTGGCGCTGCTGGCGTGAGGGTGACGATGTCCTGGTGCTCGCGGGCAATGAGCCCGTTCGCCTGCCGTTCCTCCGCCAACAGGTGAAGAAGCGTGAGGGCCGTCCCAACATGTGCCTGGCGGATTTCATCGCCGAGGAGGGCGAGGATTGGATCGGCGGCTTCGCGGTCGGCATCCACGGTTCCGAGCCGCATCTGGAGCGCTTCCGCCAAGCTAACGACGATTATAGCGACATCATGCTCAAGGCGTTGGCCGACCGGCTGGCCGAGGCCCTGGCCGAGCGGCTGCACCACCACGTCCGCACCAGTGCCTGGGGCTATGCCGACGAGCATCTGTCCAACCAGGAACTGATCCGCGAGCGCTACGCCGGCATCCGCCCGGCGCCGGGCTATCCGGCCAGCCCCGACCACAGCCTCAAGCCGATGCTGTTCGAACTGCTCGGCGGAGAGCCGGCCGGGCTCAGCCTGACCGAGAGCTTCGCGATGCTGCCCACCGCGGCCGTGAGCGGCTTCTACTTCGCGCACCCCGACAGTGCCTATTTCGGGGTCGCCAAGATCGGCAAGGACCAGCTGGCCGACTATGCTCAGCGGCGCAACGTGGACCTCGAGACCGCAACCAGGTGGCTTCGCCCGAACCTGGACTGACGTACGTCATTGCGAGCGCAGCGAAGCAATCCAGTGTTCCTTAAGAGCTGACTGGATTGCTTCGCTTGCGCTCGCAATGACGCTAATGGATCCGATGCTTCGCTTCCTCGCCCTCCTGCTGGCACTCCTCACCGCCCATCCGGCGGCGGCGCAGCTCGGGCTCGGCGGCAAGCCGAACATTACCCCGCAACTGGTGGTCGCCGGCCCGGTGCGCGCCGGCCAGGAGGTCGATCTCGCCATCCTGATGACCCCGGCGGAAGGCTGGCACGGCTATTGGGAAAACCCCGGGGATGCCGGTCAGTCGATGACCATCGAGTGGCAGCTCCCGCCCGGTACGTCGGTCGGACCCCTGCGCTACCCAGTTCCGGAGACGCTCACCGTCGCGGGCCTGATGAATTATATCTACAAGGGCCCCTATGCGATCCTGACCCGCCTTCGCATTCCAGCTGATGCCACGGAAACCCTGCCGATCCGGGCCGAAGCGCAGTGGCTCGCCTGCACGGACAAGGTCTGCGTGCCCGAGCGCGGCACCCTGAGCCTCGACGTCCCGATCGGGGCCGGGGCGGACCACGGTACCCAGTTCGACGAGTGGCGCCAGAAGCTGCCGCGTCCGCTCGGCACTCCCGCTCGCTTCGCGGTTGGCGATGGCGTGCTTCGCCTTGCTGTTCCGTTGCCTGCGTCGCTCCCGGTCGCAAGCCCAACCTTCTTCCCGCTGACCGACGGCGTGGTCGACTATGGCGCGCCGCAGACCTTTCGCCGTTCAGGCGACCTGTTGATCGCCGAGCTTCGCACCAAAGCAGCGCCGAGCGCGGCCGCCTTCGATGGTGTGCTTTCACTCGGCGACGGCCAAGGCCTGCAGGTTCGCGCCCAGCCTGGAGAAGTGCCCACGGGCGGTCGCTTGGTCGGCGCCGGCGAGGGCAGTTCAGCCTTGTTGTGGGCGCTGCTCGGCGCACTGGCCGGTGGGGTGCTGCTCAATCTCATGCCGTGCGTGTTTCCAATTCTGGCGCTAAAGGCGCTCGCGCTGGCCAAGGCGGGCGGCGAGGAGCAGGCAGCTCGCCGGGACGCGCTGGCCTACACTGCCGGGGCGGTAGTCGGCACTGGAGCGCTGGGCGTTGCGCTGCTGCTGATTCGGGCCGGAGGAACGTCGGCCGGGTGGGCGTTCCAGTTGCAGGATCCGCGCACCATCCTAGTCCTGTTGCTGCTCGCAACGGCCATCACCCTCAATCTGCTAGGCCTGTTTAAGCTGCCGGTGATCGGCGGTGAGGCCAGCCCCCGCAGCGGTTTCGCCACCGGAGCGCTCGCCGCGTTCGTCGCAACGCCATGCGCGGGCCCGTTCATGGGCGCTGCACTCGGTGCGGCGTTGCTGCTGCCGGCGTGGGGCGCCGTGCTGGTGTTTGCCGCGCTTGGCTTCGGCATCGCGCTACCGTTCCTGCTGGTGGCTTTTGTGCCCGCCCTGCGCCGCCGCCTGCCGAAGCCCGGCCGGTGGATGCAGACGCTTCAGCGCATCCTGGCCATCCCCATGGGACTCACCGCCCTGGCCTGCCTCTGGCTGCTGTGGCGTCAGGGCGGGACGAGCACTCTGCTGGCGGCCGTGCTGTCGTGCGTGATCCTGATCGGTGCGCTCATCATGGTCGGCAAACGCCAACTCGCCGGCAGACCGGCGATCGGCGGCGCGGTCGCCTTGGCGCTGGTCCTCGCGGTCCTACCGGCGGCAGGGGTCGGGCGCGGTGAGCTGGCGGTGGTGAGCAAGATACCTGCGGGAACCGAGCGGTGGAGCGAGCAACGGGTCGCCGCCCTGCGGATCGAGGGTCGCCCGGCGTTCGTCTATTTCACGGCCGACTGGTGCCTCAGCTGCAAGGTCAACGAGGCCAACGCCATTGACCGCGATGCGGTGCAGGATGCCTTCAAGCAGGCCGGGGTCGAGGTGCTCGCCGCCGACTGGACCAACGGCGATGCCACCATCACCCGCTTCCTTGAAAGCCGCGGGCGCGCCGGCGTGCCGCTGTATCTCTGGTACGAGCCGGGTACGGGCGAGCCGGAAGAGCTTCCCCAGATTCTCACCCCCGCGGTGCTGACGGACCGGGCGCTGCGTGGGCGTTAGCATTGTCGTTGCCCGTGCCAGGAGCTAGGCCGCCTTCCCGATGACCCTGCCCACGATCGACGATATTCGCGCCGCCGCCGCTCGCATCCACGGGGCCGTGCTGCGCTCGCCTACGTTGAAGAGCCGCACCTTGTCGGAGATCACCGGCGCCGAGGTGTATCTCAAGTTCGAGAATCTCCAGTTCACCGCCGCCTACAAGGAGCGCGGCGCCCTCAACAAGCTGCTCCAGCTGCTGCCTGAGGAACGCGCCCGCGGGGTGATCGCGGCCAGCGCCGGCAACCACGCCCAGGCGGTCGCCTATCATGGCCGGCGGCTCGGCATCCCGGTCACGATCGTGATGCCGACCAACACGCCGATCATGAAGGTCAGCCAGACAGAGGAGCATGGTGCGCGGGTCGTGCTGCATGGCGAGCGCTTCGATGATGCTTACGCGCTTGCCCGGCAGATGGAGCGCGACGAGTCCCTGGTGTTCGTCCATCCCTTCGACGATCCGGCCATCGTCGCCGGCGCGGGGACCGTTGGCGTTGAGCTGCTGGAGGACGTGCCCGATCTCGACACGCTGGTGATCCCGATCGGCGGCGGCGGGCTGATGAGCGGCGTCGCCACCGCCGCCAAGACGCTGAAGCTCGGCATCGAGGTGGTCGGCGTCGAAGCCGAGCTCTACCCGTCGATGAAGAACGTCATCGAGAACGGCCATGGCGCGATCGGCGGCGATACGCTGGCCGAAGGTATCGCGGTCAAGGAGCCGGGTGAACTCACCCGCGCGATCATTGCCGAGCGGGTCGACCGGATCGAACTCGTCGCCGAGAAGCACATCGAACATGCCGTTGCGCTGCTGGTCGGCATCGAGAAAACCGTGGTCGAAGGGGCGGGGGCCGCCGGCCTCGCCCTGATTCTGGCCCAGCCGGAGCAGTTCCGCGGCAAGAAGGTGGCGACCGTGCTGTGCGGCGGCAACATCGACACGCATCTGCTCGCCAACGTGCTGATCCGCGAACTCGTCCGCTGCGGCCGCATCGCTCGGCTGAAAATCGGGGCGCAGGATCGGCCTGGCGCCTTGGCAGCGATCACCGCCAAATTCTTCGAATGTGGGGTCAACATCATCGAGACGAACCACCAGCGCATCTTCTCCAAGCTGCCGGCCAAGGACACCATGATCGAGGTCGAGTGCGAGGCCCGGGATGCGAAGGCGATCGACGGGCTGGTGGAACGCCTGCTCGGCGCCGGTTTCTCGGTCGAGCGGGTCGGGCTGGACTGATCATTGCCCCATCTCGGCACAAGCGTTCGCTTTAACCACCATCTTGATGGCTCCACCTCTTCCCAAGAGCGTTGAGCAGTCACATAAACGTCTTCGTAACCATCTCTCGCGGAGCCCGCGGCCTTGAGCGCACCGTTTCGTTTTCCAAAGTTCTTTGTGACGAGCCCGAGCCCGTGCCCGTACCTGCCCGGCAAGATCGAGCGGAAGGTGTTCACCGAACTCTCGGGGCACCATGCGGGCGAACTGAACGAAGCGTTGGGCCGCATCGGCTTTCGCCGTAGCCAGTCGGTTGCCTATCGCCCCAGCTGCGTCGATTGCAGCGCCTGCGTGTCGGTCCGCGTG
>CADCWB010000050.1 GCA_902806295.1 uncultured Sphingomonas sp.
AAGCCTCCTCTCGGTCAGCGACTACTCTGGCGGAATGCTGAACCCGCTCGGGTCCGCTTAACTCCAAAACAGCTTCAATTTGCTTGTTGTTCATTCCGCCACGGTGCGCCCGCAGCGGAATGTCTGCAATGGGTCGGAAGCGGACATCACCGGCGGTCGACCTCTTACCCTTCAAACTACAAGTCGCCCCCAGACCACCCTTACCAGAGCGGCGTGCGGGGGCGGTGGCGTTCGCGGCTGACTTCGCCTTTGATCAGGTGCGCCTTCAATTTGCGGCGCATCGTCTCGGCGCCGTCCATGCTCATGCAGACCAGCCGGACACCGCCACCTGGCAGCGCTTCGAGGGCCGAAATGCCGACATCCTCGGCGCCGCAGCGGGCCTTCACCGTCGGCTCGTCCAGGCCGATGTTGAGAGCGCGGCTCATCGTGCCACCGCCGAACCGGACTTGGCCGCCGCGATCTGCTTCAGGTAACCCGCGGCAAGCCCGAGGTGAGCGGCACGCGACCGGTCGCAAGCCGCGCGGTCGGCGCGCACCAGCGAGACTTGCTGGCGAAAATAAAGATAGTTGATGGTCAAGAAGTGCTCCTCGCACGGGTAGGCGGGAGCACATCGTCTCTCAGCCGCACAGGCGCCTACCGGCCGTTGTCCATACGGTAGCTCCCTTTAGCACGGCTGCGGCGATCGACCTAATTGAGCGAGCATTGGCGGTGCCAGCTAGCTGCCCAGCAGTTGCTTGAGCCGCGTCCGGACGGCGGCGGCCTGCCGTGCATCTACGGGCGCAGCGCTGACGAACCGCACGCCCATCGGGTTCACTGCCACTCCGTTGCGCAAGGTCTCGAAATGGAGGTGCGGTCCGGTCGACAGACCGGTCGAGCCGACATAGCCGATCAGCTGCCCCTGCCGCACGGGCGTGCCGATCGGCGCGACGATCCGGCTCATGTGGCTGTAACTGGTGGCCAGCCCGGCGCCGTGGGCTATGCGGACCTGCTGCCCATAGCCGCCGGCCCAGCCTGCGCGGACGACCTGCCCGTCGCCGGCCGCGACGATCGGCATGCCCCAGCGCGCGCCGAAGTCGATGCCCTTGTGCATCCGGCCGAAGCGCAGGATCGGGTGAACCCGCCAGCCGAAGCCACTGGTGATCGACGCCTGCACCGGCCAGCGCATACCACTGCTGCTGGCTCGCGGCGTGTCGCCGGCGCTCGACGCGTCGATCCATTGCGACCGCCCGCCGATCGGCCACGACAATAGCTGAAGGTCCGCTGCCGCCGCGCGGTCGAGCCCGGCATAGAGCAGCGCTCCGGTCCGGCTTTCTCCGGTCGCGGCCCGCTGATTGGCCAGGATCAGGTCGAACTGGTAGTCGGGACCAATCTCGCTGCCCACTTCGATCTGGGTGGCGAGCGCCTGCAGGTATGCACTAGCGGTGGCCGGCGAGGCTCCCGCCGCCCGAAGCGACCAGTAGAGCCCGGAACCAACCCGGCCGCGCAGCCGCAGCGGTCGGCTGTCGAGGCGGATCGCCGTGCGCTGGAGCGTCAGCGCGTCGCCAATCAGCCGGACGCTGAGCTTCAGGTCTAGGGCGGGTCGTAAGCTGACGTCCTCCACCTGGCGCGCCCCGCCGGCGCCCGCGCCGAGCGTGATCTGGATTGTGGTGCCAGCCGGCACGTTCCTACCGGCGGAGCGGACCAGCGCTTCCGCCCGCGCCGCGTCTCCTGCACTGGCGCCGCTGCGTATCAGCAGCCGCGACAGGCTGTCGCCCGGCGCCAGCGTCGCGAACAGGGATACGGAGGACCGGGCCGGTGCCTCGGCCAGCAACTCCACGGCCGCGCTCTCGGCCATCGGCAGGCCGGTGCGCGAGCCCGCTCCGAGCGCTTCGATGCCGAGCGCCCGGGCCTGCTCTGCCGCATCGCCCTCCAGCTCCGCCGCGGCCCGGCCCCCCGCCAGCGGCTCCAAGCCCGGTGCTAGCAGGGCCACGCCGGTGGTCAGCGCCGACAGCGTCAGCAGTCCGCGCCACCAGCGCGCGCTGAACAGGTCGCTGGCCAGATCGACGGTGAGGTCGAGCTCGCGCCACCGGCGACGTGATGGCGGCCGCACTCCGAACGCGGGCGCGGTCACTACCACCCGCGCGCTGCCCGCTGTCACGATCCGCGTCTGAAACATCGCCGCCCTTGTCGGGCAACAGGGTTAACGCCGCGCTAAGCCGCTCGCGCAGCCCTCATTAGCGCTTGCGCATTCGGCCCCCGTGCCCCCATCTTCGCCCATGGCCACTCGCGGCGACGCCACCGTCCGGGCAATTCTCGGCCCAACCAACACCGGCAAGACTCACTTGGCGATCGAGCGGATGTGCGCCCATTCGTCGGGCGTGATCGGCTTCCCGCTGCGCCTGCTCGCCCGCGAGGTTTACGATCGTGTGGTCGCCCTGAAGGGAGCCGCCAGTGTCGCCCTGCTGACGGGCGAGGAACGGATCGTGCCCGCGACGGCGCGCTATTGGCTCTGCACCGTGGAGAGCATGCCTGTCCCGAGCTTGTCCCGAGCGCAGTCGAGGGGCGCGGCCGACGGGCCGGACGGCCGCGATTTCGCGTTTTGCGCGATCGACGAGGCGCAGCTCGGCACCGATCCGGAGCGCGGCCACGTCTTCACCGACCGGATGCTAAGGGCCCGCGGCCGCGAGGAAACGCTGATCCTTGGCTCGGCCACGCTGAAGCCGATGATCCGCCAGCTCATCCCCGACGCCGAGATCATCACCCGCCCACGCTTCTCGACCCTGCGCTACGGCGGCTCGGCCAAGCTGTCGCGTCTGCCGCCGCGCTCGGCGATCGTCGCCTTCTCGGCCGAGCAGGTCTATGCGCTGGCCGAGATGCTGCGCCGGTTCAAGGGCGGCGCGGCGGTGGTCATGGGTGCGCTGTCCCCGGCCACCCGCAACGCCCAGGTGGCCATGTTCCAGCGCGGCGAGGTCGACTATCTGGTCGCCACCGATGCGGTCGGCATGGGGCTCAACATGGACGTCACCCACATGGCGTTCGCCGGACTCGAGAAATTCGACGGCCGCCGCGACCGCCGCCTGAGCATCCCGGAGATGGCCCAGATAGCCGGTCGCGCGGGCCGCCACCAGCGCGACGGCACCTTCGGCACCTTGGGACTGGGCGGTGAAAGCGGGCCGGCCTTTACCGAGGAAGAGATCCTCGCCATCGAGGAGCATCGCTTCCGGCCGCTCGACCACCTCTACTGGCGCTCGTCGGACCTCGACTTTACCGACGTCCGCAGCCTGATCGCCAGCCTGGAGCAGCGCAGCGACGACCCGCTGCTGCGCCCGGCACCACTCGCCATCGATCTCGCCGTGCTGAAGCTGATCGCCGAGGACCCGGCGGTCGCCGCGCGCCGCGGCATCCAGGCGCGGCGCTTGTGGGCGGCATGCGGCCTGCCGGATTTCCGCAAGGTCGGTCCGATGCATCACAGCCGCATGGTCCGGCGGGTGTTCAACTACATCAGCGAAGGCGGGCACATCGCGCACGACTGGTTCGCGGCCGAAGTCGCCCGGCTCGACAATGTCCAAGGTGACATCGAGGCACTGGCCGACCGGCTGGCCGGCGTGCGCAGCTGGGCCTACATCGCCCACCGCGCCGACTGGCTGAAGGAGCCCGCCAAATGGGCCGAGCGCACCCGCGCGGTCGAGTCCCGCCTGTCCGACGCGCTGCACGAGCGGCTGACCCAGCGCTTCGTCGATCGCCGCACCGCCGTTCTCGTCCGCGACATCGGTGCGCGCGGGGCCGACGCGCTGCCGGTCACCGTGGCGGCGGACGGCGAAGTCAGCGTCGGCCCGGAGCCGATCGGCCACCTGACCGGCTTCGACTTCAAGGTCGACCCCGCCGCCCGGCTGGCCGACAAGCGCCTGCTGCTCGCCGCTGCCGAGCGCCGCCTCGGCGAAGAGCTCGATCGCCGGGCGCGCGAGCTGGCCGACGCCGCCGACGACCGGCTTTCCCTGCTGGCCGACGCCGACAGCGACATCGCCGTCATGTGGGACGGTCACCTGCTCGCCCGCCTGGCGCCGGGCCGCTCGCTCAGCGAACCGGCCTTGCGCACCGCCCGCCCGCTGGACCGCCTGTCGGCGCCGGTGCGGGCCTCGCTTCGCGGCCGAATGGAGCGCTGGGTCGAGCAGGCGATCGCGCGCCATCTCGGCGACCTTCACCGCCTCACCCGTGCCTCCGGCGATCCGGCGCACACCCCCGGCGTCCGCGCACTGGCCGCCATGCTGGCCGACGCGGGCGGAGTGCTGCCGCGCAAGGCGCTGGCCGGACCGATCGGGCAGCTGAGCAAGGACGACCGCGCCACCCTCTATCGCTTGCGGGTCCGGTTGGGAGCGCTCGACGCCTTCTTACCGTCCCTGCTCAAGCCAGAGGCGCAGCGCTGGCGGGCGGCGCTAATGGCCGTGCGTGCCAACCAGCCCATGCCGCGCCTGCCGGGACCCGGTGCTGCGGTCGTCCCTGCCGACGCCGATCCGCGCGGCGCCGCACTGGCGTTTCGCCGCGTCGGCGGCGGCTGGCTGCGGATAGATCTCGCCGATCGGCTCGCCGCTTACGCCCACAAGGTTCGAGCAGCCGGCGGCGATGATCCGATCGACCGTCAGCTCGCCACTTCCTTGGGCCTGGACGATGCTGCGCTTGCCCGGCTGATGGGCGAGGTCGGCTTCCAGGTCGTCGGTGAGAGCTGGAAATGGCGCGGCCAGCGCCGCCGCCCGGAACCCGCCGCCGCACCGCGCCCGGGCAACGCCTTCGCCGCCCTGGCCGGCCTCAAGCGCTGAATGCGGATCGACAGGTACCTCCATTGCATCCGCCTGATCAAAAGCCGCACGCAGGCCCAGGCGCTGATCGAGGAAGGCCGCACCCGCATCGATGGCAAGCGAGTCGAGAAAGTCAGCGAACCCGTTCGCGTCGGCAGCACGATCGCGCTGCCGCTGCGCGGTGAGGTCCGCGTGCTGCGGGTGCTCGCCCTCCCCACTCGCCGCGGCCCGGCGCCGGAAGCGCGCGCCTGCTACGAGGAGCTGCCCGAAAGCCGCCCCGTTGACGGAACCGAGCGCCCGCAATAGCGCTCTCTCCAACAAGGGAGCTTAGACCACCATGACCTACGTCGTCACCGACGCCTGCATCCGCTGCAAATATATGGATTGCGTCGAGGTCTGCCCGGTGGACTGCTTCTACGAGGGCGACAACATGCTCGTCATCAATCCCAACGAATGCATCGACTGCGGCGTGTGCGAGCCCGAATGCCCGGCCGAAGCGATCCTGCCCGACACGGAAAGCGGCAACGAGAAGTGGCTGGAGCTGAACTCCACCTTCTCCGCGCAATGGCCCAACATCACCCGCAAGCGCGAAAGCCCGGCCGACGCCGACGAGCACAAGGGCGAAGAAGGCAAGTACGACAAATATTTCTCGGCCGATCCCGGCGCGGGCGACTGAACTGGCCTTGATCGCCGCGGACGCGCGGGGACGGATACAGGGGGAACCGTTATGAAGCGCATCATGCTCGCCGCGGCGCTGCTGCTCACCGCCACACCGGCCGTCGCTCAGGACGTGGCCGCCGCCGCGGAGCAGCCGCTGCCCGATCCCAACGACCAGAGCGACAGCTTCCAGATCGGGCTCGGCGCCGCCTTCGTCCCCGATTACGAGGGCTCGAACGACTATCGCCTTATTCCCGGCGTTATCGTCCGCGCGCGGGTCAGCGGCATCTCGATCTTCTCGCGCGGAACCTACCTTTACGCGGATGTGATCTCCGACGGGCCCGGGCTGAACTTCGATGCCGGACCGATCGTCGGGGTGCGCCTAAACCGCACCGGCAAGGTCAAGGACGATGCCGTCGACGCGCTTGGCGACCGGAAGGTTGCGGTCGAAGTCGGCGGGTTCGCCGGCCTGACCTACAAGGGCCTCACCAACCCTTATGACGCGCTCAGCCTGCGCCTGGATGCGGTCAAGGACGTCGGCAACGCGCACGAGAGCGTGGTGCTTAGCCCGACCATCGATTTCGGGACACCCTTGAGCCGCACCACCTTCGCCGGCCTGTCGCTGTCGGCCGATTTTGTCAGTCGCAAATACGCTAACTACTATTTCGGGATCGACGCCGCGGGCTCGCTCGCCAGCGGGCTGCCCGGCTACCGCTTCAGCGATGGCGGCATGAAGAACTGGCAGGCCGGCCTGCTCCTCGCCCACTCGCTGTCGGGCGACGCGCGCAAGGGTCTCGGGCTGTTCGGCAGCGCCAGCTACAAGCGCCTGCTCGGGGACATCGCCGACAGCCCGATCGTCGCCGACCGCGGCAGCAAGAGCCAATGGTTCGGCGCGGTCGGTGTGGGTTATAGCTGGTAGCTCGGAACAATTAGCGCGCCTGCTAACGCCGGCAAACCTCGCTATTGCCGCCGGACGATAGTCGCGTTGACCTGAAGGGATCCGGCGAGGTGCTGATGATCAGCCCTGTAGTCTCGCACCGCCGAAGCTGAAAGCGGACCTTGCGGGCGCGAAAATCGAGCGACACTCGCCGGAAGGCCTCCAGCAGATCGGTGCCAAGCAGCAGGGCCGGCTGCTTGGCCATACCGAACAGGGTGAAAGGCGGCACATCGGCGAAGGCGATCGGAACATCACGCAGGGTGATCGATCCCACCCGTAGCTCCGGGATCTGCAGAAGCTGCAGCTCCTTGGTGACACCCGTCACCCCGGTCACCGCGATGGTTGTGAAGTCGCGACGATGCCGCTTCAGCAGCTTGTCGCGCAGAGCGGAGTTGCCAATCGTAACCTCGGAACCGGTGTCGATCACGGCTTCCACCCGCTGATCGGCTGCGCGCACCTCGGTCAGGATCAGCTGGCCGCGCCTGCGCCGCGCGACCACCACGATCTCGCCGCGCACATATTTGGCCGGCTGACGGGCATCCTCCGCCTTGATGAGCCGCTTCTCGAAATCCATCATCAGGCGCTGCTGGACCAGCGCATCGATGCCGATCAGCCCCGCGCCACCCAGATCCTGTTCGCTTAAGGCGGGCAGCTCCAGGTTGCTGACGGAGGTCTGCCCCATGGAGATCGAATCCACGAGAACCCGGTCGACTCTGGCGCTCTCGGTTATGCCGTGCAGCACCGCCGGGCGGCCAAGCGGCAGGCGCAGGTCGCGAGCGATGCGCTGCCCCACCACGGACGTATCGGCGCCGCTATCCACCAGGAAACGATAGGGTCCTTGGCCGTTGACCTGGACCTCAACCGTCATCCGCGTGCTGACCTTGCGCGCGTTGATGTCCTCGCCGCCGATCTCCAGCTGGTTGTCGATCACCGCTGGTGAAGGCGGTCCGCGCTCTGGAGTGGGCACCGTGCGCGGCTTGGCGATCTTCGAAGGCTGCGCCGACTGGGCCCATGCCGAGGCCGCGGCCGGTGCAGTCAGCGCGAGTAACAAGGCCAGGCGTGACCGAACGATCCGCATCGGAGTGCTGCCTCAATTTGCAGCCGCAGCCTACTCTTTCCCCGACCCGCTTGCCAGCGGCGCTTGGTTCAGGCGCTGCCCAGCACCAAGGCGACGATCCGCTCCGCCGCCTCTTCCGCACTCACCTGCGTCGTATCAACCCGCAGGTCCGGCGCTTCCGGCGGCTCGTAAGGGCTGTCGATACCAGTGAAGTTCTTGAGCCCGCCCGCGCGCGCCTTGGCATAGAGCCCCTTGGGATCGCGCCGCTCCGCTTCGGCGAGCGGTGCGTCGATGAACACCTCCACGAACTCCCCTTCAGGCAGCATGCGGCGGACCAGCTCGCGTTCAGCGCGGAAGGGCGAGATGAAGGCGGTGATTACGATCAGCCCGGCGTCGGCCATCAGTCGGGCAACCTCCCCCACCCGCCGGACATTCTCGATCCGATCGGCGTCGGTGAAGCCGAGGTCCCGGTTGAGGCCGTGCCGAACGTTGTCGCCATCCAAAAGAAAGCTGTGCCGCCCAAGCGCGTGCAGCTTTTTCTCGACGAGATTGGCGATGGTCGACTTGCCCGCGCCGCTCAGACCCGTCAGCCACACCACGCACGGCCGTTGCCCCTTTTGTCGAGCGTGCGCTTCGCGACTGATCTCCAGCGCCTGCCAGTGGATGTTCTGCGCCCGCCGGAGCGCGAAGTGGATCATGCCCGCGGCCACCGTCGCGTTGGTCAGCTTGTCGATCAGGATGAATCCGCCGAGCGTCCGGTTCTCGGCATATGGCTCGAACGCCAGCGGCGCGTCGGTGGCCAACTCGACGACGCCGATGCCGTTCAACCCCAGCGTCTTGGCGGCGAGATGCTCCTGTGTGTTGACGTTGACCTCATATTTCGGCGGCTGGACGGTCGCGGTGACGCTCTGTGAGGCCAGCTGCAGCCAATATCCGCGGCCCGGCAGCAGCGGCTCCTCGGCCAGCCACACGAGGTCGGCTTCAAATTGGTCTGCGACCTGCGGCGGAGCCTCGGCGGCGGCGATGACCGACCCGCGCGAACAGTCCACTTCGTCCGCGAGCGTCAGAGTAATCGATTGCCCGGCCTCCGCCTGCTCAAGATCGCCATCGAAAGTGACGATCCGCTCCACCCGGGTCGCCGTCCCGGCCGGTAGCACCCGCACCGGATCGCCGGGCCTTATTCGCCCAGACGCAACCAACCCGGCAAACCCGCGGAACTCTTGGCTCGGGCGGTTGACCCATTGCACCGGCATCCGGAAGCCGGCTCCCGCCCGCTCGGCCGCGTCGACCGGCAGCGCTTCCAGCAGTTCCAGCAGGCTCGGCCCGTCGTACCACGGCATTGCCGGCGAGCGCGCCAGGACGTTTTCGCCCTTAAGGCCCGACAGCGGCACGGCAGTGAACTGCGGCACCCCAGCTGCGGCTGCAAACTCCCAGTAATCCGCGACGATGCCGTCGAACGCCAACTGGTCGAAGTCGACCAGATCCATCTTGTTGACCGCCAGTATGTAGTGCCGGACTCCAACCAGCTTGGCGAGAAAGCTATGGCGCCGCGTTTGGGTCAGCACGCCCTTGCGCGCGTCGACCAGGATGACCGCGGCATCCGCGCTCGACGCGCCGGTGACCATGTTGCGTGTGTATTGCTCGTGCCCGGGCGTGTCGGCGACGATGAACTTGCGCTTGGCGCTGGCGAAGAAGCGGTAGGCGACATCGATGGTGATGCCCTGCTCGCGCTCGGCCGCCAAGCCGTCCACCAGCAAGGCGAAGTCGATGTCCTGGCCCTGCGTTCCCACCCGCTTGCTGTCCGCCTCCAGCGCGGCCAGCTGGTCGTCGAAGATTAGCTTGCTGTCGTAGAGCAATCGCCCGATCAGCGTCGACTTGCCGTCGTCCACGCTGCCGCAGGTAATGAAGCGCAGCAGGTCCATCAGAAATAACCCTCGCGCTTCTTCTTCTCCATGCTGGCATCGCCGGCGTCGCGATCGATCATCCGTCCCTGCCGTTCTGAGGTGGAGCTGGCCTGCATCTCGGCAATGATGTCATTTAGCGTGGCCGCCGCGCTCTCCACCCCGCCGCTCAGCGGATAATCGCCCAGCGTGCGGAAGCGGACCTTGCGGGCGACGGGCTGTTCCCCCGGTTGCAGCCGAAACCGATCGTCGTCGACCATGATGATCGCGCCATCGCGCACCACCGTTGGCCGCTCCGCCGCGAAATAGAGCGGCACCACCTCGATGCCCTCCCGCCGGATATATTCCCAGACGTCGAGTTCGGTCCAGTTGGACAGCGGAAACACCCGCACGCTCTCGCCCTTGCCCAATCGCAGATTATAGTTGTTCCACAATTCGGGCCGCTGCCGCTTGGGGTCCCACCGGTGACTGGCCGATCGCAGCGACACGATCCGCTCCTTGGCGCGGCTCTTCTCCTCGTCGCGCCGGGCCCCGCCGAACGCCGCATCGAACCCGCCGGCTTCCAGCGCCTGTTTCAGTCCTTCGGTCTTCCACATATCGGTGTGCAGCGGGCCGTGATCGAACGGGTTGATCCCGCGCTGCTCGGCCTCCGGATTGCGGTGCACGATCAGCCGGTGCTCGGCAGCGACCTTGTCGCGCAGCGCGTACATGTCGCGGAATTTCCATGTCGTATCGACGTGCAGCAAGGGGAAGGGCAGCGGGGCCGGCGCGAACGCCTTGCGCGCCACGTGCAGCATGGCGGCACTGTCCTTCCCGATCGAATAGAGCATCACCGGGCGCCGGGTCTCCGCCACCACTTCGCGCATGATGTGGACGCTTTCGGCTTCCAGTCGGTCGAGATGGGTCAATGCCATGCCCCGGCCTGTGCCGTCCCGCGCGGGCAAAGGGAAGAGTCTGGCGCGCCGCCGCGACACGGCCTAAGGCTGCTTCATCCCCGGGGAGCTCGCCCGAGCTGAGAGGGAGGGATGGCACCCTTCGACCCGCTGAACCTGATCCCGTTCACACGGGCGTAGGGAGGGAGCGGGCCGTCCGTTTCCCTTCACTGGAGAGGAAACACGCATGGCCGACGTCCCCGCTCGCACCGAACTCAAAGTCACCACCGGCCCGATCCGCGGCAGCCGCAAGATCCACGTCGGCCCGCTCAAGGTCGCCATGCGCGAGGTGGTGCTGGAGCCCTCGTCCGGCGAGCCGCCGCTCGCCGTCTACGACCCTTCCGGTCCCTACACCGATCCGCAAGCCCGGATCGACATCATGGCCGGCCTGCCGGAGGTACGCGCTCAATGGATCCGCGCCCGCGGCGATGTCGAGGAAGTGCTCCAGCGCGAAGTCCGGCCCGAGGACAACGGCCAGCTCGGCCCCGACCGCTCCGGCGGCGTCCAGCCCTTTCCCAAGGTCCGCAAGCGCGTGCTGCGCGGCAAGCCCGGCGCCAACGTCACCCAGATGCACTATGCCCGCCGCGGCATCATCACGCCCGAGATGGAATATGTCGCCGTCCGCGAGAACCTCGGCCGCGAAGCCGCTCGCGAGGCGCTGGCCCGCGATGGCGAAAGCTTCGGCGCCGCCATCCCCGACCATGTCACGCCCGAGTTCGTCCGGTCAGAGATCGCGCGCGGCCGCGCCATCATCCCCAACAACATCAACCACCCCGAATCCGAGCCGATGGCGATCGGCCGCAACTTCCTGGTCAAGATCAACGCCAACATCGGCAACTCCGCCTTTGCGTCGGACGTGGCGGCCGAGGTCGACAAGATGGTGTGGGCGATCCGCTGGGGTGCCGACACGGTCATGGACCTCTCTACCGGCCGCAACATCCACGACACGCGCGAGTGGATCCTGCGCAACTCGCCCGTGCCGATCGGCACCGTGCCCATCTACCAGGCGCTCGAAAAGGTCGGCGGCATCGCCGAGGACCTGACCTGGGAGATCTACCGCGACACGCTGATCGAGCAGGCCGAGCAGGGCGTCGACTATTTCACCATCCACGCCGGCGTCCGCCT
>CADCWB010000051.1 GCA_902806295.1 uncultured Sphingomonas sp.
CTTGTCGGCACTGCGCAGCCGGGTTTTGACCGTTATCGATTGCATGCGAGCGCTGGAACTCGGGACCACCGACGTCAGCGACGGCATCCGTGAGGCGGCCGTCGTCGAGCTGCAAGGCCATCATTACGCTCTGATCGTCGACAGTGTGGAGGACGTGGTCGAGGCTTCCTCGGAGCCTACCCCAATCCGCGCTGCGATGGAGGCAGGGTGGGAGCATGTCAGTCTCGGCATGGTCGAGACCGAAGAAGGCGCGCTGTTGCTGATCGACGTCGCTCAGCTGGTTGAAGGACGTGAGGCGCGCGCGGCTTAAGTCCTTGGTTACCCTTGGCGGTTAGGGAAAGATCGTCACCGGACAGGAAATACAAAGCTCATGAAGACCTGCCTCATCGTCGATGACTCCAAGGTGATCCGCAAGGTCGCCCGCCACATCCTGGAAACGCTGGAATTCAGCGTGGAGGAGGCTGGCGACGGCAAGGAAGCGCTTGAGCGGTGCGAGCATGCCATGCCCGACGTGGTGCTGCTCGACTGGAACATGCCCGTGATGAGCGGGATGGAGTTTCTGAAGCTGCTGCGCCAGCGCGGCCACAGCGACCAACCCAAGGTCGTGTTCTGCACGACAGAAAATGACATGGCGCACATTCGCGCCGCACTGGAAGCCGGTGCGGACGAGTATGTGATGAAGCCGTTCGACCGCGAGACGCTGCACATCAAGCTTCAGCTCGTCGGCGTCGCGTAAGATCCCTCGATGAGCCCCGCGCTCGCCATATCAGCGCAGCGGGCCGCGGCAAAGGCGCCGATCCGACTGATGATCGTCGACGATTCCACCGTCGCCCGGGCTGTGCTGGGCCGCATGGTGGAAAGCGACGGCGGGTTCGAACTGGTCGCTGTGGCCGGAACAGCGGAAGATGCGATCGATGCGCTGGCCCATGTCGAGGTCGACGTCATCCTGCTGGATCTCGAGATGCCTGGGGCAGGCGGCCTCAAGATGTTGCCGCGCATCCTGGACGCGGCTCGCGGCGCTCGCGTAATCATTGTTTCGAGCCAGGCCGAGGAGGGCGCGCAGGTCACCGTTTCGGCGCTTGCACTCGGCGCTGCGGATACGCTGCCCAAGCCAGGCATCGGCCGCTTCAATGGCCAGTTCTCGCAGGTGCTCATCGCCAAGCTGCGCGCGCTGGGAGCAGCCGAGCACAGCCCTCGCGGGAGAAGCATCGGGACACCGCTGAGGGCCATGGGCAGCGAGCCCATGCAGGCGCTCGCGATCGGAGCCTCCACCGGTGGCATCCATGCCTTGCAGCAATTCTTCGCCGCCCTGCCGGAGAAGCTTGGCGTGCCGATCCTGGTGACTCAGCATCTGCCCGCCGCCTTCATGTCCGTTTTTGCCCGGCAGCTTGGCACCGCCGCTTGCCGGCCGGCCGTGGTCGCGCAAGATGGCGTAGCGCTGCAGCGCGACCTGATTCTGGTGGCACCTGGCGATGCTCACCTGACGATCGAGAACCGCGGCGGCCGGCCAGTGGTGCGGCTCGACCGGCGAGTGGCGGCGAGCGGCTGTCTGCCTTCGGTCGATCCGATGCTGGTGTCGATTGCCAGCTTTTATGGCGCGACCGGCATCGGCGTGATCCTGTCTGGCATGGGCCGTGACGGCGCCGCCGGCGCTGCCCGGCTCGTAGCCGCCGGCGGTTCAATCATAGCCCAGGATCAGGCCAGCTGCGCTGTGTGGGGCATGCCCAAGGCCGTGGCCGATGCAGGGCTCGCCTGCGCGGTGCTTCCCCCCGACAAGATCGCCCGCCGTGTTGCGTCCCGGGCGGGAGACGACCGATGGAAATAAGTGACAGCTCCAGCCGCATCTTGGCTGGCCTGCTCGAAGCCCGGACCGGGCAGCAGCTGACGATGAACCGCCGCTGGCGGCTGGAGACGGCGCTGTCCTCGCTGATGCGCGAGCGCCGGATCGCCAGCATCGATGAGCTGATCACCATCCTGGTCATGGGCAAGGAGCCGAGCCTCGCCGGGCGGGTCGTGGAGGCATTGTTGAACAACGAAACTTATTTCTTTCGCGACCGGGCGCCGTTCGACCTCATTGCCCGCGCCGCCCTGCCGCAGCTGCAGCAGCGCCACGCTTCATCGAAGCGGATCAAGATTTGGTCGGCCGGCTGCTCGACCGGCCAAGAGGTTTACAGCCTCGCCATGCTGTTCGCGGAGGAGCCGCTGAAGTGGGCTGGTTGGACGATCGATATCCTCGGCACCGACGTGTCGGACGCCGTCGTCGGCCGGGCGCGCTCGGGTACCTACAGCCAGTTTGAGGTGCAGCGCGGGCTGGGCATTGCGCAGATGATCAAGTGGTTCGAGGAGACGCCGGACGGGTGGCGCGCGGTCGAAGGTCTGCGCAAGACGGTGCGCTTTCAGGTCCACAACCTGCTCGAAGCGCCGCCGCACCCGGGCGATTTCGACATCGTGCTGTGCCGCAACGTGCTGCTCTATCTCAACGCCGAAACCCGTGAGAAAGCGTTCGAACGGCTCGCTTCGGCAATGGCGCCAGGCGGTTGGCTGATGCTCGGCGCGGGCGAGACGGTGATTGGACAAACGCGCAAGCTGACGGCCGACAAGGATGCGCGCGGTCTTTATGTGCTGACCAGCAACGCGGAGCAGGCGGACCGCCGGGTCGCGTGAGGGCTTGACCGTTCGCTTCACCCATGTGCCACATGGCACTCGTGAACTGCACGGATCTCCCATCGCCGAATCACGACGACCGGCAGCTATCGATCAGCATGATCGTGCTGCATTATACCGGCATGCCCGACTGCCAGGGGGCGCTCGACCGACTGACCTCGCCTGAGGCCAAGGTCAGCTGTCATTACTGCATTGACGAGGACGGGACGGTGTACCGCTTGGTCGATGAGCGGCGGCGTGCTTGGCATGCGGGCAAGAGCTACTGGCGCGGCATCCGTGACGTGAACTCGGCGTCCGTCGGGATTGAGATCGTCAATCCGGGCCATGAATTCGGCTACCGCGCCTTTCCGGACGAGCAGATTGCCGCGCTGATCCCGTTGGTGGCGAGCATCAAGGAGCGGCATGGGCTCGGACGCGGTGACGTGGTGGGCCATTCCGACATTGCCCCGTCGCGCAAGGAGAACCCGGGCGAGCTGTTCCC
>CADCWB010000052.1 GCA_902806295.1 uncultured Sphingomonas sp.
ACCGGCAGCCCCTCGCCATCGAACGGCCGCGAGCGCAGCCCGCGCGGGCGATGCGGTTCGTCGCGGACGGTGATGCCAGGCGCGAACACCCGCTCGCCGAGCCGCTCGAGCAGAAAGCTCGTGCCCCGCGCCACGGCAGCCCCGTTGATCGCGCCGCTGAGATGCCCCAGCAGCGAGGACGAGACCCGCGGGTCGAACAGCACGGGGTAGCGTCCCGGGTCCGGCTTGACCGGCCCCACGCGGGCGACGGCGCGCTCGGCCGCACGGCTGCCAATCGCCTCGGCCTCGTCCAGGTCGCTGAAGTGCCGCGCGCTATGGTAATCGTAATCGCGCTGCATGGTCGGGCCCTCGCCGGCGAT
Organism: uncultured Sphingomonas sp.; assembly: GCA_902806295.1. GTDB lineage: Bacteria > Pseudomonadota > Alphaproteobacteria > Sphingomonadales > Sphingomonadaceae > Sphingomicrobium. The sequence goes on from CADCWB010000052.1 coordinate 360, forward strand.
CACACCGGCCGACACGCTGAACCCCGACGCGCGATAGCACCCCGCGAACCCGCCCGAGGTCGCCAACGCCACCGTGCTGCGGGAGGCCGAGCCAGATGCACCGTTGCTGTTGGTTACGCCGGCAACCCCGCGAGCCGCCATTTCGGCCCGTAGCGCCATCGCGCGCAGCTCCGCGGGCTCCGGCTCATGCGGATCGAAGCCGTCAAAATCGGGCGCGGCGCCGCTCAGCAGCAGCTCGGCCGCGGCCAACCCGGCATAAGGATCCTCGGGCGCCTCATTCGCCATGGCCACCGCCCGCTCGACCAGCCCCGCTAGCGCCTCGGGTGAGAAGTCGGACGAGGCGACCGATGCGGAGCGCTGCCCGGCGAACACGCGCAGGCCGACCTCCTGGCCTTCCGAGCGGCTGACGTCCTCCAGCTCACCCAGCCTGACGGTAACGCTGCTCGACATGTCGGCGACCAGCATCGCGTCCGCCGCGCTGGCGCCGCCGGCTCTGGCGAGCTCGACGAGGTGGGTGGCGATATCTTGCGCTTGTTCGGGGGTCAGCATGCAGCGGCTCTAGCGCCTAAGCCGCGGCGCTCAACCCCACCACCAGCATCGCCAGGAACACCAGCAGGCCCGTCGTCCGGTTCGACCGGAACAGCGCCAGCGCCTTGTCACCGTCGTCCGGATCGGCCCGCGCCACTTGTCCCGCCAGGTGCAGCGCCGAAGGGATCAGCGCCACCAGCGCCAGCCATTCTGGCCGCACCCGCCACAGCGCCGCGCCCCAGCCGACCAGCGCCAGCGCATAGAATACTCCAAGCCCAAGCGCCGCCCGTCCGCCCAGCGCGCGGGCGCTCGACCTCACCCCGACCAGCGCGTCGTCCTCCTTGTCCTGGATTGCATAGAGCGTGTCGTAGCCCACGACCCAGGCGACGCTGCCCAGCCACAGCCACACCGGCGCCCAGTCGAACGCGCCGGTCACCGCCGGCCAGCCGACCAGCGCACCCCAGCTGAACACCAGCCCCAGCCACGCCTGCGGCCACCAGGTGATCCGCTTCATGAAGGGATAGGCGGCGACCAGTGCTAGACTTCCTAGCGCGATCAGTTGCGCCAAAGGTTCGAGCTGTAGCAATACCACTAGACCGACCAGCGACAGCCCGCCCAGCAGCAGCCACGCCGCTCGCACACTCACCCGTCCGCTGGCGAGTGGCCGCAGCCGGGTCCGCTCGACCCGGGCATCCAGATTGCGATCGACGATGTCGTTATACACGCACCCCGCCGAGCGCATCGCGAACGCGCCGAGCGCCATCCACAGGAACAAGATCCAGCGCCCATCTACTCCCGCCAGCGCCACGCTCCACGCGCACGGCCAGAACAGCAGCCAGGTCCCAATCGGCCGATCCAGCCGCATCAAGCTCGCATAGGGACGCCACGCCCGCGGCAAAGTGCCAATCAACCCGCGCCGTTCGCTGTCGGGGACGAAATCGGTATCATCGAAAGACATCGCTGCCGGGCTTAGCTGAGCGTATGTCCGCTTTCGACCCATTGCGGACATTCACGTTCAGCGTCTGCTTACGACCCGTTCGAACTTTGCGGCCGCTCCGCGCCCGATGCTTCGTAGATCGCAGGAGCTCGCCAGAGCTTCGAGCTCGTAATCACTTGGCAAGCAATGGTGAGTAGTGGTTGCCCTGTAAGCGCTTTCGCTTGCCGGTTGGAGCGAGCCCGATGTCAGACGTTCTCCTCTTCGAACGTGCGGGGTCGTCCTTTCCCGAAACCCTCGCGCGTCGCGGTCACCACGTCGTGTATCGGGCGAACAGCTTGAATCACTGTCCGGGTTGCGGGCGCTCTCAGTGGTACGTCGGCAGGATGACTGCGGAATGCGGGTTTTGCGGCGTCGCCGTCCCGTTGGCCGAAGCGCGGGTTAGCCGATCGAACGGCCTTGCCCGCCTGAACGAAGCCGGTCGCGCCAACAAGCGGCGCTTTGCAAGAATGCAAGGCAACGGCCGTGAGCTCCAGCTGCTGATAAACGGATCACCCACAAGCTTTGCTCTGCAGAACATCTCCGCAGGAGGCTTGATGGGTAACCTCGCCGCCGAGCTTTCGCCGGGCACTGAGGTGTTCGTTCGCTTCGAAGATGGGAGCGCCGTGCCGGCCGTCGTGAAGTGGTCCGATGGTGAACTAGTAGGCTTGGCATTCAGCCCCTCAGCTCCATCGGGAGCCTCTTGAGCTCCCTTCATTCCAGCTGTTATTAGTCCGTCCGCGACCCGCTCCGGACATACAGCTTCCGCCCCTGACCAAGGCCAATGCGGACATTGATTATCAAGCAAGCTCAAGAGCGTCGAACTCGTGAGCCTGCCGCTCATAAAGCCTCGCCAGCGCCTCCAGAGCATGGGCACGTTGCCGATCAATGGTTCTCGCCGACAAAGCTCTGGCTTGTCTCGCGAGCGCGCGGAGTTTCTCAGGGGCGGCATCCATGACGCCAAAGCGAACATCAGAAGCTCCCTGTTACGCCGGTGCCGGGATATCCTATTTCGACCCGTTACGGAC
>CADCWB010000053.1 GCA_902806295.1 uncultured Sphingomonas sp.
GGCCGGATCCTCGGCGTCCAGCAACTCTTCTAGGTGAGCAAGGTCGTTATGCCGGAACACCCGCTTCTCGCACCCCGAGTTCTTGATGCCCGCGATCATGGACGCGTGGTTGAGCTCGTCCGAGAAGATCACACAGCCCGGTAGCAGCTTGCCCAGGGTGGAGAGCGCCGCTTCGTTGGAGACATATCCGCTGGTGAATAGCAGCGCGGCTTCCTTGCCGTGCAAGGAGGCGAGCTCTTCCTCCAGCTGGACGTGGAAATGGGTGTTGCCGCCGATGTTGCGGGTGCCGCCGGAGCCGGCGCCGACCTCGTGCAACGCGCCCTCCATCGCCTCGATCACGGTCGGATGCTGGCCCATGCCGAGATAGTCGTTGGAGCACCAGACGGTGATCGGCTTGGGCCCGTTATGTCCGGCAAAGCAGCGCGCGTTGGGATAACGGCCGCGCTCGCGCAGAATGTCGATGAAGACGCGGTAGCGGCCCTCGTCGTGCAACCGGTCGATCGCGGCCTGGAAGATGCGGTTGTAATCCACGGTTTCTCGAGCTGTTTGCGGGCCCTTACCGTGCCCGCTTCGTGATTGCCAATGCGAACGACTCGCAGCTGCTTCAGAGATGCTCAAGCCTAGTAAGACCGAAGCGAGCGAGGGTGGATGCGAGCGGACTTCTCGGCGGTGCGCCGGTGAAAACGGCTATGCCCAATGGCGGCTGAACCGGCCATGGCTGGTCTTCGGTCAGGTGGGCGATTCGGCGGGCAATGCCGGAGCCACCATCCACCTGTGCGGCCCTGGGCAAGGCGGAGCGAAGCTCCTCGGCGAGCAGCGGGAAATGGGTGCAGGCCAGCACCACCACATCCATGTCCCCCCGGACAGCGAGCGGTGCGACCGCCTGCGCGACGTCCTCGGCCGCGACCGTCTCTCCGGCCAGCTTGGCTTCCGCCAATGTAACGAGCTCAGCGGACCCGTGACGGAGCACCTCGCAATCCCCGGCGAACCGCGTGGCCAGATCATCGACATAGGGCTGGCGAACGGTCGCTTCGGTGCCGAGCACGCCAATCACCCGGTTGTGCGATTGTTCGGCGGCCGGCTTGATGGCGGGAACGGTGCCGACCACGGGAATTTCCAGTGCCGCGCGGACGTGACGCAGTGCGATGGTCGAGGCGGTATTGCAGGCAATCACGGCCAGTCGCGGGCGGTAGCGCTCGACCAGCCGCCCAAGCAGCGCCGGCACGCGCGCCGCGATCTCTTCCTCGCTGCGGGTCCCATATGGAAAGGCGGCGCTGTCGGCGACGTAGACGAGCGGTGCGCGGGGCAGCAGCGCCCGGGTGGGAGCAAGCACGGACAAGCCGCCGACGCCGGAGTCGAAGAACAGGATAGGGGCGTCCGGGTGCACATGAAGCGCTTTGGCGGCAGTGCGGCGATCGCGCAACATTGCACCGACGTTACGCTCTGCTACCAGCCGGCGCCATGGAACTGCCTTCCCTGCCGGCTTTGCTGGCGCTCCTTCTCGGCTATGTATTGGGATCGATCCCATTCGGCCTGTTGCTGACGCGGATGGCCGGCAAGGGCGACATTCGGAGCGTCGGCTCGGGTAACATCGGGGCGACCAACGTGCTCCGTACCGGCTCCAAGGGGCTTGCGGCCGCGACCCTGCTTCTCGACGCGCTGAAGGGAGCGGCGGCGGTGATCCTGGCCCGGCAGCTGTGGCCCGGCACCGAATATTTCGCTGCGGCCGGCGCATTGGTTGGGCATCTATATCCGATCTGGTTGAGGTTCCGTGGTGGCAAGGGGGTGGCGACTCTGCTCGGCATCCTGCTGCCGCTGCTGTGGCAGGCCGCCGCGATTTACGCCGTCGTGTGGATCGGCTTGCTGCTGTTTGCCCGCGTCAGTTCGGTTGCCGGCATGGCGGCGGCCATCAGCGCTCCAGCCGGTGCCGCAGCATTCGGCCGAATGGACCTGGTGCCGCTGCTGTTAGGCTTCGCCCTGCTGGTCGTGTGGCAGCACCGCCAGAACATTGGCCGACTGCGCGCGGGAACCGAGCCACGGATCGGCCGCAAGGCATGAGCGATCCCGATCTGCTGGCCCAGGAGCGCCGAGCCGTTGAGAAACTACTCGGGCCTTCGCCCGTGCCGGTCGACGAACTGGTTCGCCTCTCCGGCCTGCCCAGCGGAGCGGTGCAGCTGGTGCTGCTCGAACTCGATCTTGCCGGTCGCATCGATCGGCACGCCGGCGGCAAGGTCAGCATGCAGCCGGCTTGACGCTGCGCCGCCCCGCTCTCCACCATCGCGCGTATGCGTAAGGAACATGCCAAGTGAAGCTGGTTGTGGTTGAATCGCCGGCCAAGGCGAAGACGATCGAAAAATATCTGGGTCCTGGTCACCGCGTGCTGGCCAGCTATGGCCATGTCCGCGATCTTCCGCCTAAAGACGGGTCGGTCGACCCCGACGAGGGGTTCGCGATGGATTGGGAAACCTATCCGGACAAGGCCAAGCAGCTCAAAGCGATCACCGACGAAGCCAAGAAGGCCGACACGCTGATCCTGGCGACCGATCCCGATCGGGAAGGGGAGGCGATCAGCTGGCACGTCCAGGAGGTGCTGCAGAAGCGCAAGGCGCTGCCGGCGGATGTTGAGCGGGTAACCTTTAACGCGATCACCAAATCGGCGGTGACCGAGGCGATGGGCAAGCCCCGTGAGCTCGATACCGATCTGATCGACGCCTACCGGGCTCGTCGCGCACTGGACTATCTGGTCGGTTTCACCTTGTCGCCTATCCTGTGGCGCAAGCTGCCGGGCGCCAAGTCGGCCGGTCGGGTGCAATCCGTTGCCCTGCGCCTGATCGTCGACCGCGAGCGTGAGATCGAGATCTTCAAGGCGCAGGAATATTGGACGGTCAGCGCCCTGTTCGAAAAAGATGGGCAGCGCTTCTCCGCCCGCCTGGTCGGGCTCGATGGGAAGAAGATTGATCGGCTCACCATCGGCGATCAAGGCAGTGCCGACGCGGCCAAGGCGGTGGTCGAGGCTAGCCGGTTCACGGTGGAGAGCACCGAGACCAAGCCGTTCAGCCGCAACCCGCCGCCGCCGTTCACGACCTCGACGCTGCAGCAGGAAGCCGCGCGCAAGCTGGGCTTTGCGGCCAGCCACACCATGCGGGTGGCGCAGCAGCTGTATGAGGACGGGCTGATCACCTACATGCGGACCGACGGCGTGCAGATGGCGGGCGAGGCGATCTCGGCCGCGCGCAAGGCGGTCGCCGATCGCTACGACGCCGGCTATTTGCCCGACAAGCCGCGGCACTATTCGACCAAGGCCAAGAATGCCCAGGAAGCGCACGAGGCGATCCGCCCGACGGAGTTCTCGCGCGCCAAGGCAGGTTCAGGCGACCATGCGAGACTTTATGAGCTGGTCTACAATCGGGCGTTGGCGAGTCAGATGGCGTCGGCGCGCCTGGAGCGGACCACGGTTGAGCTGACCGACGCTGCGGGCCGAGCGACGCTGCGGGCCACCGGGCAGGTGGTGCTCTTCCCGGGCTATCTCGCGCTCTATGAGGAAGGTCGCGACGAGAAGGCCGACGATGAGGACGCGGCGCGGATGCCGCATCTTGGTCGCGGCGACGCTCCGCACAAGGCGGGGGTCGATGCAGTGCAGAGCTTTACCCAGCCGCCACCGCGCTATTCGGAGGCGAGCCTGGTCAAGCGGCTCGAGGAGCTCGGGATCGGCCGCCCCTCGACCTATGCCGCGACGCTGCAAACGTTGAAGGACCGCGAATACGTCCGGGTGGAGAAGAACCGCTTCATCCCCGAGGAGAGCGGGCGGCTGGTAACGGCCTTCCTGGAGCGGTTCTTCGAGCGCTACGTCAGCTTTGATTACACGGCGCAGCTTGAAGAGGGACTGGACGACGTATCCGGCGGGCGAACCGGCTGGCAGGATTTGCTCAGCGCCTTCTGGCGGGACTTCAAGCCCAAGGCGGGTGAAGTCATGGAGCAGAAGCCATCGGAGGTGACGGCCGCGCTGGACGAATTCCTGTCGCCCTTCCTCTTTCCCGACAAGGAGGACGGCAGCGACCCGCGGCTTTGTCCCAATTGCGGGAACGGCCGACTGGCGCTGCGCGGCGGCAAGTTCGGGGCGTTCGTGGCTTGCTCTAACTATCCTGAATGCAAGTTCACCAGGAAGTTTGGCCAGGGCGGCGACGATGCGGCGGGCAGCGATGGCCCCAAGGAACTCGGCGAAGGCATCGTGCTCAAGTCCGGTCGGTTCGGCCCTTATGTCGAGCAGGGTGAGAAGCGTGCTTCGATCCCCAAGGATGTGCCACTCGCCGACCTGGATCTCGAATGGGCGCAAAAGCTGCTCACGCTGCCCCGCGAGATCGGCAACCATCCGGAGACCGGCGAGCCCATCAGGGCCTCGATCGGGCGCTACGGGCCCTATCTGCAGCATCAAGGCAAATACGCTCGGCTGACCAGCACGGCCGAGGTATTCGAGACCGGCATGGAAA
>CADCWB010000054.1 GCA_902806295.1 uncultured Sphingomonas sp.
AGCCCCCCATCCCGCCCCCAAGTTGCCAGACCGCTTCGCCCTCGCTATCGGCCCCGCGACTTTCTCCTTACATTCCAGGATCCGCGACATGGCCAAGATCAAGGTGAAGACCCCGGTCGTCGAACTCGACGGCGACGAGATGACGCGCATCATCTGGCAGTGGATCCGGGAACGGCTGATCCAGCCTTACCTTGACGTGGACCTGAAGTATTTCGACCTCGGGATCGAGCACCGCGATGCGACTGACGACAAGGTCACAGTCCAGGCCGCCGAGGCGATCAAGCAGTTCGGAGTGGGCGTGAAGTGCGCCACCATCACGCCCGACGAGGCGCGGGTCGAGGAGTTCGGCCTCAAGAAGATGTGGAAGTCGCCGAACGGCACCATCCGCAACATCTTAGGGGGAGTGGTCTTCCGCGAGCCGATCGTGATCGCCAACGTGCCGCGGCTGATCCCCGGCTGGACCGACCCGATCGTGGTCGGCCGCCATGCCTTTGGCGACCAGTATAAGGCGACCGATTTCAAGGTGCCGGGCAAGGGCAAGCTGACCCTTCGCTGGGAGGGCGAAGACGGTCAGGTGATCGAGGAGGAGGTGTTCGACTTCCCCACAGCCGGGGTGGCGATGGGGATGTACAACCTGGACGACAGCATCCGCGACTTCGCCCGGGCGAGCCTGAACTACGGCCTGATCCGCGGCTGGCCGGTCTATCTCAGCACCAAGAACACGATCCTCAAGGCCTATGACGGCCGCTTCAAGGACATCTTCCAGGAGATCTTCGACGCCGAGTTCAAGGATCAGTTCGCGGCCAAGGGGATCGAGTACCAGCACCGGCTGATCGACGACATGGTCGCCTCCGCCCTCAAGTGGAGCGGCAAGTTCGTCTGGGCGTGCAAGAACTATGATGGCGACGTCCAGTCGGATCAGGTCGCGCAGGGCTTCGGCTCGTTGGGGCTTATGACCAGCGTGCTGATGACGCCGGACGGCAAGACGGTCGAGGCGGAGGCCGCGCACGGCACCGTCACCCGCCACTTCCGAATGCACCAACAGGGCAAGGCAACGTCGACCAACCCGATCGCATCCATTTATGCCTGGACCGGCGGGCTCAAGTTCCGCGGCAAGATGGACGATACACCCGAGGTGGTGAAGTTCGCCGAAACGCTGGAACGGGTATGCGTCGAAACCGTCGAGAACGGCCAGATGACCAAGGATCTGGCGATCCTGGTTGGTCCGGATCAGCCGTGGATGACCACCGAGCAATTCTTCGAGGCGGTCCGCGCCAATCTCGAGAAAGCCATGCAGGCGGAGGGCATCGCTCAGCCCGCGTAAGCATTGGGAGACTGCACCCGTTCCCGCCGTACGCCGAGGCCGATCATTCGGCCGGGGATGCGGCGGAGCAGCGGCATTCGATCAAGCAAGCGGATCAGCCAGGGCGCTTGCTCCAGCGGTGGCCCGGGTCCCAGCAGGCGGCCGAGGATGCGTTCCTGCGCAGCCTTTTGCGCCGCCTGCACCAGTTTGGTCGGGAGCAGCCGCCTTTCTTGAACCTTGGAGAGCAAGTCGTCGACGTTTTCGCCAGCGGCGAGCGCGGCCGCAAGGAGGTTGGCCGCGGCAACGGCATCTTGGACAGCAAGGTTGATGCCGACGCCGCCAATCGGGCTCATCGCGTGCGCCGCGTCGCCAATCGCCAGCAGCCCTGGTCGCTGCCAGCAGGTCAGGCGATCAAGAGCGACACTCAGGAGCTTCAGCTCATCGACGGTGCGTAGCTCACTTACATCCGGCTCCGGCGCGGCCGCAGCAACAGCCTCGCGGATCGGCTCGATGCCCCCAGCGGTCAGCTCCGCCGCCCTGCCCTTCGGGATAACAAAGGCGCATTGCCAGTAATCGCCTCGATCGATCATCACCAGGAGGCGGCCCCGCTCGGCTGAAGCGCGTAGGGCCGTTCCAACACTGATCTTCGGGAGGCGGAACCAGAACACGTCGATCGGCACCCCCAGCACTTCCAAGGGCAGCCTCTGTTCGCGCCGGACAAGCGAAGAGCGTCCGTCGGCGGCGATGACCAGACGAGCGCGCCGCTCGGCACCGCCTGCCAATCGGACGCCGGCTACTCTCCCCTCCTCGAGGATGAACTCAACGACCTCCGCATTCATCTCGAGCTGAAAGCCGGGATAGTTGGCCGCTTCGTCGCGCAGAAAATCGAGGAACTCCCATTGGGGCATCATGGCAATGAAGGGCGCGGGCGTGTCGAGATGTGACAAGGCGCCGATCAGCCAGCCGCGGCCGGCGATCCGGAGCTCCGCCCGATCAAGCCGGTTGTGGGGTCGCTGAAAGAAGTGCTCCAGCAGGCCGAGCTGGTTCATGACCTCCATGGTCGAGGGGTGAACCGTGGAACCGTGTCGCCGCGGAAATCGCGAAAGAAGTCCGCGTGCTTCTCCAGCACGGTCACCCGGCACCCGGCGCGGGCGAACAGCAGACCCGTCATCACGCCGGCAGGTCCGCCACCCACAACCACGAGGTCGGGATCCTTGAATCGACTCGCCGTCATGCGAGCAAAGCTGACAGGATTACCGGGCGAGTAAAAGTAACTAGGCGGCGCGCGGCAGCGACACTCTCTCCTGCCGAATGCCTAGCGCGATCGCGCGTCCGGGGATCCGGCGCAATGCCGGGAGGGCCTGCAGCAGGCGGAGCGGCAAGGGCGCTTGGGTGAGCGCCTGGCGACCATCGAGGAACGGCGCGAGCACCCAGTCCTGCGCAATCTTCTGCACCAATTGAACTAGGCGGGTAGAGCCTTGGCGGCGGCGCTGCACCTGGCCGAGCAGGTGATCAACGGACTGTCCGCTCGCGAGCGCGGGCGCAAGGATGTTGACGGCAGCCACCGCGTCTTGGATGGCGAGGTTGATGCCGATCCCGCCCATCGGGCTCATCGCATGGGCAGCATCGCCGATTGCGAGCAGGCCAGGCCGATGCCAGCGCTTCAGACGATCGAGACTGACCTCGAGCAAGTGGAGGTCGCTGAGCGAGCCCAGGTCCCGGCCGATCGGGCCGAGCCTCGGTTCGACCTCCTCGATCTCCTGAGTAAGAGCGTGGAGCCCGCGGGCCTTCAGGTCGGCAGCGCGACCTTTGGGAAAGACCAGGGCGCACTGCCAGTAATCGCCCCGGTCCACCCGGACGAGGATTCGCCCGCGATCGACCGCAATGCGCAGGGTTCCAGCTTCAGCCGTGCGCTTGGGCAGCTCGAACCAGAATACGTCGATCGGGGAGCCGAGGTCATGGACGGCGAGCAGCCCCTGCTCACGCACCAGACTATGACGTCCATCGGCGGCAATCGTCAGCGCCGGACGAATTTCCTCGCCGGAGCGCAACCGCACGCCAGCAACCCGGTCGTCGTCCACCAGATACCGCTCGATAGGGGAGCCCATGTCGAGGCGGAAGTTGGGCAGCTTCCTCGCCTCGCTGCGCAGGAAGTCCAGGAACTCCCATTGCGGCATCATGGCGACGAACGGAGTGACGCTCTTCACGCGACTTAAGTCGCCGACCACCATGTCCCTGCCGGCAATCCGCAGCTCGGCCCGTTGCAGACGCTGGTGCGGACGCTCAAGGAAACGGTGGAGCAAATCGAGCTGACGCAGCACTTCCATGGTCGACGGGTGCACCGTGTCGCCCCGGAAATCATGCAAG
>CADCWB010000055.1 GCA_902806295.1 uncultured Sphingomonas sp.
CCCTGGTAGGAGAAAGCCATCTCAGCACCCGCCCCGCCCAATTTCTGCGCGATGCCCCAGGCCAGCGAACGATCGTTCGCCAGTCCCATGATCAGCCCGCGTTTGCCCTGCATCAGCCCCGTCATAACGTGACGCTTCCCCCTTGTTGCGGTGGCGTATCATCGCCCGGCTCGGGCTCATGCACTTCCAAGCTGTCGCTGAACGGCCCCTCGAACACCTCACCCTTTAGCGCGACCGGGTCAGTCTCCGCCAGCGCAGCGTTCAGCTCCGCCCCCATCACCACCCCAAGGCCGATGACAAAGAAGAATAGCAGGGCGATCATCACCCCCGCCAGGCTGCCGTAGGTCAGATTATAGCCACCCGCCAGGCTGATCGCTGCGGGCAGAAGTTCCGCCGTGCCCAGCCACCAGGCGGTGATCAGCGCCGCGCCGGGCCACTTGCGACAGGATCTCTTGCGGTAGCGGGAGGGCGTCAGCACCACGATGATGGCGTAGATGGTGCCGTAGAGCGCCAATGCTGGAACCAGCCGCGCGAACTGCAACAGGGTGGCGAATTCTTCGAACTGAGGAAAGCGCGCAATAATCAGCGCCTGGACGGACGACATCAACACCGAGGCGGCAAAGGCCGTCATCAGCAGCAGCACGGCACCAATAATGAAGGCGATGGAGATCAGGCGATATTCCCAAAAGGGCGCGTTGAACTTGGTCCCGTAGGCGCGGCGCAGGATGTCGCGGATGGTTTCCACGAAGCTGGTCGCTGTCCACAGACCGACGATCGCCCCGAACCACAACAGCGGTCCGGTGCGCGCAGTCAGTACCTCCTGAATGGGGCCGCGCAGGACCTCGGCGACGTCGGGTGGCACCTGAGCAAGGATGGTCCCAACCGTTCGAAGGCTGTCCTCGCTGCGCCCGAACAATTGGGCGAGGGCGGCGGCGGTGATAAAGAACGGAAACATCGATAGCAGCGACAAATAGGCAAGGTTGCCGGCGTGGATGAAGCCGTCGTTGTAGACGCCCACCGCCACTCGCTTCGCCACCTCGAACGGCTTGGTGCCGGGCCGCAGCCGGTCGACCACCCGCTCGCCGAACCGGGCCTTCAGCTTGGCGAGTTGCTTGCGCCGGGCTTCGGGTGATTGCGGTGAAATCTCCTGCATCGGCAGGTTAGACGCCCAACCCAGCGCGGGGGTTGCCGCCACCGGCCCAATCGGCGGCGAAAGCCTCGAGCGCCGCGTCGTCGCTCGGGACGTCCACCGCCAAGGTCACCAGCTCGTCGCCGCGAGTGCCGCCCTTGGCCGGGAAGCCGCGTCCCTTGATCCGCAGCACCTTGCCGGATGAGGAGCCCTTGGGCACCGTCAGCATCACCGGTCCGTCGGGCGTCGGCACCTTCACCTTGCCTCCCAGCACCGCTTCCCTGAGGGTGACCGGCAAGGTGAGCCGGACATCGTTGCCGTCCCGGATGAAAAAGCGATGCGGCTCAATGACCACGTTGATGATCGCATCGCCCGCTCCGCCGGGACCCGGTTCGCCCTTGCCGGCCAGCCGGATCTTGGTGCCATCTTCTACGCCGGGAGGCAGCTTCAAGTCGATCGTCTTGCCGTCCGCGAGCGTAATCCGCTGCGGCTCAGACGTGGCAGCCTCGCTGAAGGGAACGGTCAGCCGATATACGATGTCGGCACCCTTGGCCGGTGGAGCGTTGCGGCGCCCGAACGGGCTGGAGCCGCCCGCGCCGCCTCCGCGGCTGAACAAGCCCTCGAACAGGTCGGAGATGTCGGCCGTTTCCGCACCGCCGAAGCCGTTTGAGGCGCCCCCGAACCCGCCACCCGCGGCACCGCCAGGCCGGCCCCCGCCGTAGTTGCCGCCGCCGAAACCGCCGAACGGCATCTTGGGGTTGCCCTCCTCGTCAATCTCCCCTCGGTCGTAGCGGGCGCGCTTATCCTTGTCGGACAGCAGGTCATAGGCGCCAGTCACCTGCGCGAACCGCTCAGCGGCCTTGGGATTGTCCTTGTTCCTGTCAGGGTGAAGCTGCTTGGCGAGGCTGCGATACGCCTTCTTGATCTCGGCGTCGTCTGCTCCGCGCTTGACCCCGAGCCGTGCGTATAAGTCCATGATCTGGCTCTTAGGGCAGAAATCGTTCGCCGCGCTAGGTAGTTTGCCTTGCTTGCCTGCCAAGCCCCGCAGGGCTTAGAGCCCACGGCATGGCCGATGATCCCTGTGCCCTGTTCGCCGCCTGGTTCGCCGAGGCGCAAGCGTCCGAACTCAACGACCCGGATGCGATGGCGCTCGCGACCGCCACCCCCGATGCTCGTCCGTCGGTCCGAATGGTGCTGCTCAAGGATCATGGCCCCGAAGGCTTCACCTGGTACACCAATGGCGAGAGTCGCAAAGGCGGCGAGCTGGCCTCCAACGCGCACGCGGCCATCTGCCTGCACTGGAAGAGCCTTCGCCGCCAGGTTCGCGCGGAAGGCCCGGTGGAAGAGGTATCCACGGCAGAGGCTGATGCCTATTTCGCCAGCCGTTCACGCGACAGCCGGATCGGCGCCTGGGCCTCGGACCAATCGCGCACCCTGGATGCGCGCGCGATCTTCGAGCAACGGGTCGAGGAGGCCAAGTTTCGCTTCGGGGACACGGGCGAGGTACCGCGGCCGGCGCACTGGACTGGCTTCCGGCTAATTCCCCAGGCGATCGAGTTCTGGGAAGACCGGCCGTTTCGGCTGCACCATCGCCGTCTGTTCACCCGCACCGACGATGGCTGGGCCGAGGGCCTGCTCTACCCATGAGGGTGACCGGCGCGGAACGAGCCAGGCTGAGCACGCGCGCGGCTCTCGCCAGTGTGGCGATGGCGGCTTTTCTGCTGCTCGCCAAAGCGTGGGCGGCGATCGCCACCGATTCCACGGCCATGCTGGGGAGTCTCGCCGACACGGCGCTGGACCTGGTGGCGAGTTTGGTGACGCTGGCTGGAGTTCGCATCGCCGCGCTTCCGGCCGACCACGACCATCGCTTCGGTCACGGCAAGGCGGAGGCACTGGTCGCCCTCGGCCAAGTGGTGCTGATTGCCGCCTCTGCGCTGGGCATCGGCTGGCGCGCAATCGATCGATTTGTTAACGGCGCACCGACGGCCAACGCCGAGTTCGGCATCGGGGTCAGCCTCGCGGCCGTGCTCGGTACCGTGCTGCTGCTGAGCTACCAGAAGCGCGTGATCGCTCGGACCGGCAGCGTCGCCATCCAGACCGATAATATCCATTATAAGTCGGACCTGTTCCTAAACGGAGCGGTGATCGCTGCGCTGGTGCTGGACCAGTGGCTCAGCGTGACTGGCGCCGACGCGGCGTTCGGAGTCGCGATCGCCGCCTGGCTGCTGTGGGGTGCCTGGCGAGCGGCAGGCAAATCGGTCAATCAGCTGATGGACGCCGAATGGCCGGTCGCCAAACGGGAGGCATTCCTCGCCGCCTGTGCCGATTACGCCGAGCTCAAGGGCATCCATGACGTCCGCACCCGCTCCAGCGGCGCGCATGATTTCATCCAGTTCCATTGTTGGGTGCCGGAAGAATGGACGGTCAAGGAGGCGCATGACCGCATGGACCGGGTCGAGGAAGATCTTCAACGCCGCTTTCCAGGGGTGGAGATCTTCCTCCATCTTGATCCTGAGGGACATACCGATCGCGAGGGCATGCTGCCGCACGAGATCACGGAGACGCCATGATCATCCCCTTCTTTCAGGTTGACGCCTTCGCGCCGCGGCCGCTCACCGGCAATCCAGCGGCCGTGATGCCGCTCGAGGAATGGCTGCCGGACGAGCAGCTGCAGGCCATTGCGGCGGAGAACAACCTCAGCGAGACCGCCTTCACCGTTCCGCTCGAAGGCGGGGACGCCGACTATCACCTGCGCTGGTTCACGCCGACTGTCGAGGTCGACATGTGCGGTCATGCGACGCTCGCAGCGGGGCATGTGCTGCTGACCGGCGACCGGGTACGGTTCGCGACGCGGTCGGGCGTGCTGGCGGTGGAGCGGCAAGGCGACCTCCTTCAG
>CADCWB010000056.1 GCA_902806295.1 uncultured Sphingomonas sp.
CGGCGGCGATGCTGTTCGCGTTCATGATCGCGACTGCGATCATCTCCATGATCGTCAGCAACACTGCGACCACGCTGATCATGATGCCGATCGCGCTGGCCGTGCTGCATGCGGCTCGGATCGAGCCGGGCGAGACCGGCGGCTTCGCGGGCGCGCTGGCGATGGGGATCGCCTTTGCCGCCAGCATCGGCGGGCTGGCGACGCTGGTCGGCTCCCCGACCAATGCCATAGCCGCCGGGATCATCGAGCGGACGGTCGGGCTGCGGATCGATTTCCTCACCTGGGCAAGCTTCGGGGTGCCGCTCGTCCTCATATGCATTCCGCTCTGCTGGTTCATCCTGATGAAGGTACAGCGGGTGCAGCCGACGGACTTCGACGCGGCCACGGCCATGGCGGGGATCGGCGAGGCCGGGCCGTGGACCAGTGCGGAGAAACGCCTGGTGCCGGTAATTGCCGCCGTGGTCGCAGCCTGGATCGCGCTGCCGCTGGTCAATGAGCTGCTGCCCAAGGACGTGCTGGTCGACGGCACGGTGGCGATCCTTGGCGCGCTTCTGCTGTTCGTCCTGCCCGACGGGAACGGCCGCGCGATCCTGACCTGGCCCGAGGCAAACCGCGCGCCGTGGGACGTGATCATGCTGTTCGGCGGAGGGCTCGCGCTCGCGGCCGGTATTGGGGAAAGCGGGCTGGCCGAATGGCTCGGGGTCGCGCTGCAGCCGCTCAAGTCGGTGCACCCGCTGGTGGTCGCGCTGGTGCTCGTGGCGCTGGTGGTCCTGATCACCGAGTTCGCCAGCAACGTCGCCGCCGCCTCAGGCATCATCCCCGTAGTCGCCGGAATCATCGCCGCGACCGGCATCGACCCCATCCTGCTCGCCCTGCCCGCAGCCTGGGCCGCGAGCTGGGGCTTTATGCTGCCGAGCGGGACTGGGCCGAACGCCATCGCCTGGGCAACCGGGCACATCGCCCTGCCGCGGATGCTCAAGGCAGGACTGCTGCTCGACCTGGCCGGCGTGCCGCTGCTGGTCGGAACGGTGTGGCTATTGCGGCCGCTGCTGGGCTGATCAGCGATTGCGACCGAGCCAGGCCTGCAACTGCGTGATCTCCCGGTCTTGATCCTGGATCATCTTCGCCGCGAGCGCCTTCAGCTCCGGATCTCGACCACGGACCAGTTGCTGCCGGGCCATCTGAATCGCACCCTGATGATGGGCGACCATCATGGTCGCGAAGTCGCGGTCCTGATTGCCGGTCATCGGCATCGACGGATGCGCCATGCCGGGGGCTTCTGCCGATTGGTCATTCTGGGGAACATTGCTGCCGCAAGCAGTTAGCGTCATCAGCGGAAGGGCGAAATGAGCGAACGCATCGATTTCTCCTGATTGTCTTGGCCGATCAACGCCGTGCCAATGGGTGTGGCTCCGGCCGGGCTAAACGGCTAGAGCGCCGGCCATGACAGACGAGTCCGAAATGAGCGGCGTTCCCGCCAAGCGCACACCCAAGCCGTCGCCGACAACCATTGGCAATCACAAGCTCAATGCCTCGACCCTGATGATGGGCTACGGCTTCGATCCGGTGCTGAGCGAGGGCTCGCTCAAGCCGCCGATTTTCTTGACTTCCACTTTCGTGTTCGAGTCCGCGGCCGATGGGAAGCGTTTCTTCGAAGGCATCACCGGCAAGCGTCCAGGCGGCGCCGAGGGGCTGGTCTACTCGCGCTTCAACGGCCCCAACCAGGAGATCCTGGAGGACCGCCTCGCCCTGTGGGAAGAAGCGGAGGATGCGCTGGCCTTCTCCAGCGGCATGTCGGCCATCCACACGCTGCTGATGACCTTTGTCCAGCCGGGTGACGTGGTGGTGCATTCGGGCCCGCTCTACGCCGCGACCGAGACGCTGATCGCCAAGATCCTCGGCAAGTTCGGCGTGACCTGGCTCGACTTCCCGAGCGGAGCGACGCGGGAGGAGATCGACGCGGTGATCGCGGCGGCCAGAGCCAAGGGACGGGTGGCGATGATCTACCTGGAGAGCCCGGCCAATCCGACCAATCAGCTGGTCGACGTGGAGGCGGTGCGCGCCGCCCGCGATGCGGCGTTCGGCGCAGACGAACTGCCGCCGATTGCAATCGACAACACCTTCCTGGGGCCCCTGTGGGCCAAGCCGCTGGCGCAGGGAGCGGACGTGTCGGTCTATTCGCTCACTAAATATGCGGGCGGCCATAGCGACCTGGTCGCGGGCGGCCTGGTCGGGTCCAAGAAGGTGCTCGATCCGGTGCGGATGATGCGCAACACGATCGGCACCATTCTCGACCCGAACACCGCCTGGATGCTGCTGCGCTCGCTGGAAACGCTGGAGCTGCGCATGACCCGCGCGGGTGAGAATGCCGCCAAGGTGTGCGAAGTGCTGCGCGGGCATGAGAAGGTCGAGAGCGTCGGTTACCTCGGCTTCCTCGACGAGGGGTCGCGCCAAGCCGACATCTACCGCCGCCATTGCACCGGCGCCGGCTCGACCTTTTCGCTATACCTCAAGGGTGGTGAAAGGGAGGCCTTTGCGTTCCTCGACGCGCTGCAGATCGCGCATCTCGCGGTCAGCCTCGGCGGGACCGAAACGCTCGCCAGCGCCCCCGCCGCCATGACCCACCTGTCGGTACCCGACGAGCGCAAGCGGGCGCTCGGCATCACCGACAATCTGGTCCGCATCTCCATCGGCGTGGAGCATGCCGACGACCTGATCGCCGATTTCGAGAACGCGCTCCGGGCAGTATGAGCAGGATCGCTGATGTCCGCTTTGAGTGGAATGCGGACATCAGCTACTTTGCCAGAGCTGCCATCGCATCCTTGAGGATTTGCTCTTCCATCTCTTCCGTATTCGTTGCGGTGTAGGCCTCCATGCGCCAGCGCCCTTC
>CADCWB010000057.1 GCA_902806295.1 uncultured Sphingomonas sp.
CGCCGACGTAGACGATCACCAGCAGCATCGCGATGAACTCGGCCCCGGTCAGCAGGATCAGGCCGGCCAATTCGAATGTGATCAGGTAACGGCTGTAGAGCAGCGTTCCCAGGGCCTCGATGTTCGGCACGGCTGCGGTTCTTGCGGCCGTGGCCGGAGCCAGCGCCACCGGCCCCTCGCCGCGCGCGCTGACTGCAATCACGATCTCGGCCAGCAGCACGATCGCGATCAGCAGCCCGAACGGAAGATTGCGGGTGACGCCGCCGCGCAAGGTGGAGAAGTCGATGTCCAGCATCATGACCACGAACAGGAACAGCACCGCGACGGCGCCGACGTAGACGATCACCAGCAGCATCGCGATGAACTCGGCCCCGGTCAGCAACATCAGGCCAGCCGCGTTGAAGAAGGCCAGGATCAGCCACAGCACCGAGTGCACCGGGTTGCGCGCAAAGATCACCAGCACCGCCGAGGCGATGGTCACGGTCGCAAACAGGTAAAAGGCGAAAAGGGCGATCATGTCGGAATGGCGGGCCGCTTAACGGTAGGGCGCATCGGCGGCAAGGTTGGCCGCGATTGCCTGTTCCCACCGATCGCCATTCGCGAGCAGCTTGACCTTGTCGTAGAGCAGCTCTTCGCGCGTTTCCGTGGAGAACTCGAGGTTCGGCGTTTCCACGATCGCGTCCACCGGACAGGCTTCCTGACACAGGCCGCAATAGATGCACTTCACCATGTCGATGTCGTACCGCGTGGTGCGGCGGCTGCCGTCCTCACGCGGTTCGGCCTCGATGGTGATCGCCAGCGCCGGGCACACCGCCTCGCACAGCTTGCAGGCGATGCAGCGCTCTTCCCCGTTAGGGTAGCGGCGCAACGCATGCTCACCGCGGAAGCGCGGGCTCTGCGGGGTCTTCTCGTACGGATAGTTGATCGTCGCCTTGGGCTTGAAGAAGTAGCGCAGGGTCGTCGCATGACCCTTCACCAGCTCCCACAAGGTAAACGACTTGATCCAATGGGCGGCGTTCATGACGCTTCTCAAGCTCCATAGCGGGTCAGCATTAGCCACCCCGAAATCAGGAAAACAAAGGTGAGGCTTAGCGGCAGGAAGATCTTCCAGCCCAGCCGCATCAGCTGGTCGTAGCGGTACCTCGGCACGGTCGCGCGGACCCAGCCGAAGATGAAGAAGAACAGCAGCATCTTGGCGAACAGCCAGAAGATGCCGGGGATATCGAACCAGGGGATCAGGTCGATATTCAAGGGCGGCAGGAACCCGCCCCAGAACAGGATGGCGTTCAGCGCGCACATCAGGATGACGTTGCCGTACTCGCCGAGCCAGAAGAGCGCGAAGCTCATCGAGCTATACTCGGTCTGGAAGCCGGCCACGAGCTCGCTTTCCGCCTCGGTCAAGTCGAACGGCGTACGAAAGGTCTCGGCCATCGATGAGATAAGGAACACCACCGCCATCGGGAACAGCAGCGGGTTGAAGCCGAAGCCGTTGAACAGGCCGAAAATATGACCCTGCTGCTGCATGACGATCTGGGTCATGTTGAAGGTGCCGGCGTAGAGCACGACCGTGATCAGCACGAAACCGATCGATACCTCATAGCTGACCATCTGCGCCGCCGCGCGCAGGGCCGAGAAGAACGGGTATTTGGAATTGGACGCCCACCCGGCGATGATCACGCCGTACACGCCGAGCGAACTCGCTGCGAGGATGTAGAGCAGCCCGACGTTGATGTCGGCCAGTACCACGCCGACGTCGAACGGCACCACCGCCCAGACGATCAGCGCGACCGTGAAGCTGATGATCGGCGCCAGCAGGAACAGGCCCTTGTTCGCGCTGGTCGGGATGATGGTTTCCTTGAGGAAGACCTTCAGCCCGTCGGCGAAGCTCTGCAGCAGCCCGAACGGCCCAACCACGTTGGGCCCGCGCCGAAGGGCGATCGCGGCCCAGATCTTGCGCTCGGCATAGATGATCATCGCCACCGCCAGCATCAGCGGCAGGGCGATCAGCAGGATGCCGATCACCATCGAGAAGAACCACGACCACTCGTAGGTCGCGCCCCATGACTGGAAGGTCGCGGTCACTCCGCGGCCTCCGCGAAGGTCTGGCCGTGGAGCAGTTCGGCCGAGCAACGCTGCATGGTGGGGCTGGCCCGGCAGATGGCATTGGTCAGGTAGAAGTCCTTGACGGCCAAATTGATCGGACCGGTCGCCGCAACGGGTAGCTTGGGCGGCGCCCACGGCAGGTCGATCAAGCCGTCAACCCCAAGCGCCGGCACTTCGGCAATCATCGCGGCGCGGAGTTGGTCGAAGCGGTCGAACGGCAGCGGCGTGCCGAGCAGGTCGGACACAGCCCGGAAGATGGTCCAGTCCTCGCGCGCTTCGCCGGGTGGGAAGCTGGCCTTCTCGCCACGCTGCACCCGGCCCTCCAGGTTGACGTAGGTGCCATGCTTCTCGCTGTAGGCGGCGCCCGGCAGCACGAGGTCGGCCTGGCGCGCACCGGTGTCACCATGATGGCCGATATAGACCTTGTAGGCACCCGCAAAGCGCTCGGCTGCGACCTCGTCGGCCCCCAAAAGCAGCACCAGTTCCGGTGAAGCGGCCTCCAGATCGGCGATGCCGCCCGGCTGCGCATAGCCCAGCAGCAAGCCGGCCATCCGGCTCGCCGCCGTGTGGATGACGTTGAAGCCGTTCCACCCCTCACGCACCAAGTTGAGGCTGTCGACCAGCGCCAGCGCGGCCCCCAGCGCACCAGCGCCGAGTGCACCCGGCCCGACGATCACCGCAGGACGTTCCGCCGCCGCGAACGCTTCCGCGACGTTGGCCGGCAGCTTACCGAGCATTGCCAGGTCGTCGCCAATGTTGGTCACGGGGTAAGTGAGGTCCACCAGCGGCCCGACGCTGAACACGGTCGCGCCGCCCCGTCGCACGGCCTTGCGGATGCGTGTGTTGACCAGCGGCGCTTCCCAGCGCGGGTTGGTCCCTACCAGCAGGATGACGTCGGCGTCCTCGATGCCGGCGATGGTCGAGTTGAACGCGACCGCGCTCAGCGACGACACATCGTAATCGAGCCCGGTTTGCCGTCCTTCGAGCAAGGCCGAGCCCTGCGCCGCGAGCAGCTTCTTCGCCGCGAACATTGTTTCGGCGTCGAGCAGGTCGCCCGCTACCGCGGCCACCTTCGGCCCCGCTGCCTTCAACTTGAGTGCGAGCACTTCCAGCGCCTCGGCCCAGCTCGCCTCGCGCAGCTTGCCAGCTTCGCGCACCCATGGCCGGTCGAGCCGGTTACGGACCAGCGCATCGGCGTGGTGGCGAGTCTTGTCGCTGCACCATTCCTCGTTCACGTCCTCGTTGATGCGCGGCAGCACCCGCATCACTTGGGGCCCACGCATGTCGAGGCGGATGTTGGTGCCGACCGCGTCCATCACGTCGATCGTCGGGATCTTGCGCAGCTCCCATGGCCGCGCCTCGAAGCTCTGGGGCGCTTGCAGCAGCGCACCAACCGGGCACAGATCGGCCAGATTGCCAGACAATTCGCTGGTCAGCGCCCGCTCAAGGTAAGCGGTGATCTGCAGGTCCTCGCCACGGTACAGCAGGCCCAACTCCGGCGTGCCGGCCACTTCCTCGGCGAACCGCACGCAGCGGGTGCATTGGATGCAGCGGGTCATGGCCGTCTTGATGATCGGGCCCATGTACTTGTCATCGACGGAGCGCTTGTTCTCGTGAAAGCGCGAGTTGCTGCGGCCATAGGCCATCGCCTGGTCCTGCAGGTCGCACTCGCCGCCCTGGTCGCAGATCGGGCA
>CADCWB010000058.1 GCA_902806295.1 uncultured Sphingomonas sp.
AGAGATTGAAAGCATGGGCTCTGCGCTGGTTCGGCTGCGGCTCACGCCAATCCGCTCGCCGGCCGCTTGCCGCTTCCTCGGCACTTGGGCAGAAGCATGCCCCGACCCGCAACGAGGCAAGCTCCATTCCCGAATTTCTGGCCGACCCGGCCAATCTCCTCCCCTTCATCCTGATCGGCTTCGCCGCGCAGATCGTCGATGGGGCGCTGGGCATGGCCTATGGCGCGATCAGTTCGACGCTGCTCATCAGCCTTGGCGTACCGCCCAAAGTCGCCTCGGCCGGGGTCCATACGGTGGAGACCTTCACCACGGGTGTGTCGGCGATCAGCCACGTCGCGCATCGCAACGTGAACTGGCGACTGTTCTTCCGCATTGTCATCCCCGGCATGGTCGGCGGCGTGCTGGGCGCCTACGTCATCAGCAACATCCACGCGGACGTGGCGCGGCCGGTCGTGCTGACGTACTTGATGGGGATCGGGCTGTACCTGCTCTATCGGGGCGCCATGCACAGGCATACTGAGCGGGAGCCCAAGATCGTCGAGCCGCTCGGACTGATCGGCGGCTTCCTCGATGCGGCCGGCGGTGGCGGCTGGGGGCCGATAGTGACGTCCAACCTGATGGTCCAGGGCGCCACCCCTCGCACGACCATCGGCACGGTGAACACCGCCGAGTTCTTCCTGACGCTGACGATCAGCGCGACCTTTCTCGTCACCTTGGGTTTTGAAGCGTTCACGACTGCCACGATTGGCCTGCTGATTGGCGGGATCGTCGCGGCGCCGCTCGGCGCCATCATCGCGAAACGGGTGGAGGCAGACAAGCTGCTGGTGATGGTGGGCGTGGTGCTGACGCTGACCAGTGGCTGGGGCGTGTGGAACCTGCTGACCTAAGATTGGCGTTCATGCCCTGCTCGGCGTAGAGGGCGGCGCATGCATTTTCTCGATCAAGCCAAGATCTTCATCCGTTCGGGTGCGGGCGGCCCCGGCGCCGTCAGCTTCCGGCGTGAGAAGTACATCGAATATGGCGGACCCGACGGCGGCGAAGGTGGCAAGGGCGGCGATATTATCTTCGAGGCTGTCCCCGGTCTCAACACGCTGATCGACTTCCGCTACACCCAACACTTCCGCGCGCCCCGCGGCAAGGGCGGCTCCGGCAGCAATCGGACGGGCGCCGGCGGCGAGGACCTCGTCATCAAGGTGCCGATTGGAACCCAGATCCTGGCCGATGACGAGGAACGCACGCTGCTCGCCGATCTGACGCAGGAAGGGCAGCGCTTGGTGTTCATGAAAGGCGGGGACGGCGGCCGCGGAAACGCCAGCTACAAGAGCTCGACGAATCGGGCGCCGCGCCAGCACGGAACTGGTTGGCCCGGCGAGGAAGCCTGGGTCTGGCTGCGGCTGAAGCTGCTTGCGGACGTCGGGCTGGTCGGATTGCCCAACGCCGGCAAATCGACCCTCCTCAATCGCACCACTAACGCGGAGGCGAAGGTCGGCGCTTACCCCTTCACCACCCTGCGCCCCCAACTTGGGGTGGTCCGCCACAAGGGCCGCGAGTTCGTGCTCGCCGACATTCCGGGCTTGATCGAAGGTGCGGCTGACGGCGCCGGCATCGGCGACCGCTTCCTCGGCCACGTCGAGCGCTGCCGCTTGCTGCTGCACCTGGTGGATGCCGCGGGAGACGATTCGCTCGATGCCTATCGGGTGGTTCGGGGTGAGCTCGACGCTTATGGCGCTGGATTGGAGGGCAAGCCGGAGATCGTGGCGCTCAGCCGAACCGATCTGCTTGAGCCCGACCAGCTTGACGAGCTGCGCGATGCACTTGCGGATGAGCTTGGCGTGGCTCCCGCGGTGATCTCGGCAGCGACCGGAGCCGGCATCGACGCGCTGCTCGACACGATCGTGGAGCGGCTCGGCGAAAGAGCGCAGGAGCAGGTCGCCGACCCGGAAAAGGCGTGGTCGCCGCTGTGAAGGTGGCGCTTACCGGCGGAACGGGCTTCGTCGGCAGTCGGCTCCTAACACTAGCGACCGCGAGCGGTCTGTCCGTCAATGCGCTCACCCGACGTTTCCAATCAGCGATGCATGGCGTGAACTGGATTGAGGGTGCGCTCGAGAGCCGAGAGGCCATGCATCGACTGGTCGAGAATGCCGATGCCGTCATTCACGTCGCTGGAGTAGTCAATGCCCTTGACGAGGCGGGCTTCATTGCCGGCAACGTCACTGGAACCCTGCAGCTCCTTGCAGCAGCAACGGCGGCGGGTGTGCAGCGATTCGTGCACGTCTCAAGCCTCGCCGCCCGAGAGCCCGGTCTCTCGCTTTACGGTCGCTCGAAGGCGCAAGGTGAGCAGTTGGTGGAGCGAAGCGGCCTCGATTGGGCGATCGTTCGTCCTCCCGCTGTCTACGGTCCCGGCGATCGGGACATGCTGGCCCTGTTCAAGGCGGCCCGCACGGGCGTGATGCCCCTGCCGCCGGCGGGACGTCTGTCGGCAATCCATGTCGACGATCTTGCCGGTCTGCTGCTCGCTCTGGTCCAACCGGCCGCTCCAGCCAAGGTGATCTACGAAGCCGATGACGGTCATATCGGCGGCTACAGCCATCGAGAGTTTGGGCGAGCGATCGGCTGCGCCGTGGACCGCTCGCCAATGCTGCTGTCGCTGCCGGGGTCCGTGCTGCGGCTAGGCGGCCGTCTCGATCGCCTGTGCCGGCGCGACAAGGCGAAGCTGACCCCTGATCGCGCGGCCTATTTCTGTCATCCGGACTGGGCCGCAGATCCGGCCAAGGCACCCCCGGGAGAATTGTGGCAGCCCCGCATTGCCTTGAGGGATGGACTGTCGGCCACGGCCAGGTGGTACGCGGAGAACGGTTGGCTCCCGCCTATCAGCTCAAGATCACGACCAAGCTAACCGCGCGTCTTGTACCCGCATACCGTGCCGAGCAGGAAGCAGATCACCAGAGTCAGCTGCACGTTGCCGGACGCTTCCGTCCAGGCTCCGTAGGTCCTGCCCACGAACAAGATGATGGCAAATGCAGCAAGCGCGATGAAACTCATCGGCCGTTCTCCCCCGTGACGTCGCCGATTGTCGAAGAAGGACGTGAACAGACGGTAAAGCTTGCCCGCCGTGCGGCTCGCCGCCATAGCGGCCGGTACTATCAACCGTTGCGCAGAGGCCCCGATGAAGGCTCGTGTGTTTGTCACCTTGAAGGCCGGCGTGCTCGACCCGCAGGGCAAGGCTATCCACCACGCGCTGGAAGGTTTGGGTTTTGGCGGGGTCAATGACGTTCGCGCGGGCAAGCTGATCGAATTGGACCTGGCCGAAGGAACCAGGGGCGACGAGATCGAGGACATGTGTCGCAAGCTCCTCGCCAATACGGTGATCGAGAACTTCCGCATCGAACAGCTGGGGTAGGCAGCGATGAACAGCGCCGTGGTGGTTTTCCCCGGTTCTAACTGCGACCGCGATTTGGCGGTTGCCCTCCAACTGGTTACCGGTCGTAAGCCGCACATGGTCTGGCACCGCGAGACCGAGTTGCCCGATGGTATCGACGTGGTCGGCATCCCGGGCGGCTTCTCCTATGGCGATTACCTTCGCTCGGGTGCCATGGCCGCTCGCTCTCCGGTGATGCGGGCGGTGAGCGAAGCCGCTAGGCGGGGCGTGCCCGTGCTGGGCATCTGCAACGGCTTTCAGGTACTGACCGAGGCCGGGCTGCTGCCGGGAGCGCTGATGCGCAACTCCGGACTGAGCTTTGTCTGCCGGCCCGTCCAATTGTCAGTCGAGAATAGCCGGACGCTCTTCACTTCGGGCTATCGGCAGGGTGAGGAGATCACCATTCCGGTCGCCCACCATGACGGCAATTACCAAGCGGATGCCGAAACACTGGCCCGCTTGGAAGGCGATGGCCACGTGACCTTCCGCTATGCAGGCGAAGTGAACGGCTCCGCCCATTCGATCGCGGGCATCGTCAATGCAAGCGGGAATGTTTTGGGAATGATGCCGCACCCGGAGCGGGCGGTCGAGCAAGCTCATGGCAGCGCTGATGGACGCCGTTTGTTTGAAGGCCTGCTGGCGACCGTGACCGCCTAGCGCTTGATGGAAAGTGGCCGGCAACCGCTTACGGCCGGCGGCGCGGCACAGAGAAGCACCCGGTCGGGACCTGGCGTGTTCAAGACCACCGTGCGGCGCTCAAGGCTCATCGGGTCGGTAAGGATTACCAACGTCGCGGCCGAAGCCGCAGAGGGTGCCAGCAGCAACCCCGCCAACAACGCGCACTTGCCCAGCATCATTCTTCTCCCCTGAAGAAATCAGAGAAGACTCCTTACTCGTTGAACGACCAATGAACGGCAGAGCTTTCCTGCTGGCGTCGGAGAGACTAGATCGCCGCCACGCGCCCGTAGCTCAGCTGGATAGAGCACGAGACTTCTAATCTTGAGGCCACTGGTTCGAATCCAGTCGGGCGCGCCAGATTTCCGGCGTCGTTGTGGTTACCCGGGCTGACATGGGTAACGGATGGGTAACAAGGAGTGAACCCGAGTGTATGATGCGCCAGAGTTTCTCAAGCTCGAAATAGATGGACCAGGCGGCAGGTTTGAAGCGCGGATTGATCTCCAACTCGTGAAGGCCGATTTTGGAAGTTAGCCACCTATCGAGACGAGACTTTGAAGCTTGGGC
>CADCWB010000059.1 GCA_902806295.1 uncultured Sphingomonas sp.
GCGAGTGAAACTGTTCGGTCAGCGGAAACGGACCGAGGTGCTGGATCCGATCTCCGGCCGGGTGCGCAACTTCAGCGACTTCTTCCCGAACTGGGAGTGGAGCGTCGAGGCACGGCGCGATGTTGGTTCCTTATCTTACGGCTTTGTGATCAATCACCGCGACCGGTTCAGCTTTTTCCGCGCTAACGAGATCGACACCAACTATAACGGCGGCCCCTACTCGACTGCCTTCGTGGAGTACCGTCCGTCCGCCCGCACCTCCCTCACTTTCGACGTCGACAATCTGCTGAACACGACCGGCGAGCGGGAACGCCTGTTCTTCGATCCGAACCGGTCCTCGCCCGATCCGGTCGTCCGAGAAAAGCGCGTCCGCAACCGGCACCTTAGTTTCGGCCTTACATTGAAGCAGAGCTTCGGCCGGGCGAGCGGCGGGGGTGGCGCAAAACCCTGAGTGGCGGTACAGGGCGGCATGCTGAAAACCCGCGAAAAGACCCCCGGCCACGAGCCCGCCGTTCTGCCGTTCGATTGGAGCGACCCGTTCGGTCTCGACGAGCAGCTGACTGATGATGAGCGGATGGTCCGCGACACGGCCGAGGGCTACGCGCAGGAGCAGTTGCAGCCGCGCGTAACCGAGGCATATCTTCAGGAAAGCTTCGACCGTGAGATCCTGCGCGAGATGGGTCAGCTCGGCCTGCTCGGCGCAACGATCCCGGCCGAATATGGGGGTGCCGGTCTTGGCTACGTCAGCTATGGCCTGATCGGGCGGGCGGTAGAGCGGGTCGACAGTGGGTATCGCTCGGCCATGTCCGTGCAAAGCTCGCTCGTCATGTACCCGATCTACGCCTACGGATCGGAGGAGCAGCGGAGGAAGTATCTGCCTGGCCTCGCCTCGGGCGAACTGGTCGGCTGTTTCGGCCTGACCGAGCCGGATGCGGGCTCCGACCCGAGCGGCATGCTGACCCGGGCCGAGAAAACGGCCACCGGTTATCGCATTTCGGGCGCCAAGATGTGGATCACCAACTCGCCGATCGCCGACGTGTTCGTGGTCTGGGCGAAGTCGGACGAGCATGGCGGCGCCATCCGCGGCTTCGTGCTAGAAAAGGACATGAAAGGTCTTTCCGCTCCCGCGGTTAAGCAGAAGCTGTCGCTGCGGGCGTCGATCACCGGCGAGATCGTCATGGATGGGGTGGAGGTCGGCGAGGACGCGCTGCTCCCCAACGTGCAAGGGCTGAAGGGCCCGTTCGGCTGTCTTAATCGTGCGCGCTACGGCATCGGCTGGGGCAGTATGGGCGCGGCCGAGGCCTGCTTCCACGCCGCGCGGCAGTATACACTCGATCGCAAGCAATTCGGGCGGCCGCTCGCGGCCACTCAGCTAGTGCAATTGAAGCTCGCCGACATGGTGACGGAGATCACGCTCGGACTGCAGGCAGCGCTGCGCGTGGGCCGGCGGCTGGAAGCGGGTGAACTCATCCCCGAGACGATCAGCCTGATTAAGCGCAACAATGTTGGCAAGGCGCTGGCGATCGCCCGTGTTGCGCGCGACATGCATGGCGGCAATGGGATTAGCGCCGAGTATCATGTGATCCGCCACCTGCTGAACCTGGAGACGGTGAACACCTACGAGGGCACGCATGACGTCCATGCGCTCATCCTTGGGCGGGCGATCACCGGGATTAGCGCCTTCTAGCGATCAACTCCGGGCAGGGCGGCGCAGGACCAGCGTGGGTCCGTGGTAGTCGACCTTGCTGACCCGCTCGAAACCGAGCTTGGCGGCGAGCTGCAGGCTGGGTTCGTTGGCCGGGGCGATGATCGCCCAGATCGGCGTAGGCGGCAGTTGCTCATCGGCCCAGCTTAGCGCCGCCCGACAGGCCTCGCCGGCCAAGCCCTGCCCGTGGGTCTCTGTGGCCATGATCCAGCCCATTTCCGGCTCATTGCCGAACTGCGGTTCGAAGTCGCGCCAGGCGGTGAACAGGCCGACGTTGCCGACCAGCTTGCCATCGCAAAGCCGCTCGACGGCCCAGGTGCCGAAGCCGTTCAGCTGCCAGTTGCCGACTGCCGCGCAGATGCGGCGCCAGCACTCCTCCCGGCCCATCGGCTCGGGTCCGAAGTGCCGGTGCACCTCCGGCTCTTGCAGGATCATATGGTAAGGCTTGAAGTCTTCGGTTCGCCAGGCCCGTAAACGAAGCCGCCCGGTCTCCAAGGTCGGAGCCGGGCGGGCTTGTGGACTGGACCCCTGCTCAAGGCCGGGGTGACGACCGGTCGGGGTCGTCACTTCTTGCCGAGGGTCAGTCCGCCAAAGCGCTTGTTGAAGCGCGCCACCTGGCCGCCGGTGTCGAGCATCCGCCCGCTGCCACCGGTCCAGGCCGGATGCGCCGTCGGATCAATGTCGAGGTGAAGGGTGTCGCCCTCTTTGCCCCAGGTCGAACGGGTCTGGTACTTGGTCCCGTCGGTCATCTCGACGGTAATGAAGTGATAGTCCGGGTGAGTGCCGCTCTTCATGATCATATTTCCTTGCAGATTGGCTGGTTCCGACCAGCCTGGAGGATGTGGCGCGCGCCCTAGCGGAGCCGCGGGTGCTTGACAAGTTCGACCCCTCTGCGCGAGAGGCGCCGCAGGACCAGGGGTCAAGGAAGCCGGTGAGATGCCGGCGCTCTGCCCGGAACGGTGAGGCTGCGACTTGGGTGCGATGCACCCGGCCATAGCCCAGCCCGATACTTGCCCTGGCTCCGTCGTCCGTTTCTTCGCCCGGGTCCAGGCGGAGGGCGTGGGCGCTGCACATGCGGCCCTCCGTGACGACATCCATGTCGTCCCGAGGAGATTTCTTGTGTTCTTCATATCCGATGTTCCTGCCGCGGCTGCGGAGCCGACGGCCATTGTCGTTACTGCTTCGCGTGCACCGCAAGCGCAGGATCGCACGCCCGCGACCGTCAGCGTCCTCGACAAGCGCAAGCTGGAGCGGCTGGGCGAGCCGCTGATCACCAACGTCCTGCGGCTGCTGCCCTCCACTGCGGTCGCTCAGTCGGGCCCGGCCGGGTCGATCACCGAAGTGCGCATCCGCGGTGCGGAGGCCAACCACACGCTGCTGTTCATCGACGGCATCCGCGCCAACGATCCTGCCGCCGGCAACATCCCCCGCTTCGAGCTGCTCGGTGCCGATCTGGCCGACCAAGTGGAGCTGGTGCGCGGACCGCAATCGGCGCTGTGGGGTTCGGAGGCGATCGGGGGAGTGATCGCCCTCTCCTCCAACTCTGCTGCCGGAGCAAGCGCGACTGCCGAAGCGGGCTCGTTCGAGTTCGGACGACTGTCCGGTCGCGGGGGGATCAAGAGCGGCGATGTGACCGCCGTGCTCGCCGCGGGCTATCAACGCGCGACCGGCATCGACAGCTTCGACGGGCCGGACGGCGACAAGGACGGCTACAACAATCTGTCACTACGGACGCGCGTCAGCTGGCAGCCGAGCCAAGCGGTGGAGCTCGGCCTGACCGGCTTCGCGGTGCGTGGACGGTCGGAATATGATGGATTCGAGGATTTCGTCCGGGCGGATACCGACGACCTCACGCGCAACCGGCTGGGAGCGGTCGGCGTCAGTGGCCGCTGGCAGGCAGACGGATGGACCATCCGCGGCGGGGCGTCCCTGCTGGGCTCGCGCAACCGCAACCTGCTGGACGGCGAGTTCGTCAATCAGACGACCGGCGGCCGCAACGCGCTCACCGTCCAGGTCGACCGCGCGCTCACCACCGGGCAGGTGTCTCATCGCTTGATCGTCGCCTTGGACGCCGATCGGGAGCGCTTCACCGCCAAGGACGACGTCTACGGCGGCGCTACCGATCAAAAGCGCCGTCGCAGTCACCTGGCCGCCACCGGCGAGTGGCGCGCCGAATTGGGTCCGCTGGTGACCGCCCTGGCGCTGCGCCGCGACGCGTTCAATCGCTTTAAGGACGCCACAACCGTCCGCGGCTCGGCCCTGCTGGGGCTCGGCGGCGGCTGGGCAGCGACTGCATCCTATGGCGAGGGCATCGCACAGCCGACTTTCTTCGACCTCTACGGCTTCTTTCCCGGTAGCTTCATCGGCAATTCGGATCTCCGACCGGAGCGATCGCGCGGCTGGGAGGGCGTCCTGCGCTACGCCGCCGGTCCAGTCCGCGCGTCGGCGGTGGTCCATCGCCAGCGGCTCCGCAACGAGATCGTCAGCGTGTTCCTGCCAGACTTCCTTTCCAGCACGGCCAATGCCACCGGCACCAGCCGCCGCGCGGGCCTGGAACTGGAGGGCGAGTGGCAGCTATCCCCGACGCTGCGGCTTAGCGGCAGCTATGCCTATCTGAAGGCCAGCGAGCGGCAAGCGGAGGGTGACCTAGCCGTTCGCGAGCTGCGGCGACCCAAGCATAGCGGCAGCGTGAGCGTGGACGGGAGCGCGGGCCGCTGGACCTATGGTACAAGCATGGCGCTGGTCGGCGATCGCCGCGACCTTGACTTCGATGTGTTCCCGGCGCGGACGGTTACGCTGGACAGCTATTGGCTGGGCGGAGCGCGGCTGGCCTACCGGCTGAGCGATCGGCTGGAGCTGTTCGGCCGCGTCGCCAACGCCTTCGACCGGAACTATCAGGACGTGTTCGGCTACCGCACGGAAGGGAGAAGCGCCTATGCCGGCATCCGCATTGGCAGTGGCGGCTAGTGGTGCGCTGCGGGTCGCTTCGCTCAACCTGTGTACGGACGAGTATCTGCTGCTGCTCGCCGGGCCGGGACAGATAGTCAGCGTCAGCCATCTGGCCCAGGATCCGAATGAGTCGGTGCTGTGGCGCTCGGCGCGGCAGGTTCCGGCCAACTCGGGATCGCTGGAGTCGGTGCTTCAGTTCCGGCCGTCCGTTGTTCTGACGATGGGCGGAGCCGGGCGCGACACGGCCACCATTGCGCGGCGGCTGGGCATTCGGCTGCTCGACCTGCCCTTCCCCGCCAGCATCGCCGATGTTGAGCGGCAAGCGACCGAGGTCGCCGCACTGCTCGGCCAGCCCGCTCGGGTTCGGCCCTTCCGCAGCCGGATCGCGAGCCTCCGGCGGGCGGTGGTCCCCGCTCGGGATGCCGCCTTCCTGTCCGGGGGTGGGCTGTCGCTCTCGCCTGGCTCGCTCGGCGCCGAGTGGATGCGGCTCGCAGGGTTCCGCCAGCGCTCCTTCCCCAGTGGGCGGCTCAGCTTAGAGACTTTGGCAACGGCGCCTCCCAAGTGGCTGATTAGGAGCGATTATCGCCGAGGGCAGTTCGATCGGGGGCAGGCTTGGCTGCGGCATTCGTTGGTGCGGCGGTTGCGCTCGCGTACGATCCTCACCGACGGGCGGCGCTGGACCTGCGGCGGGCTGCCGATGATCGAAGAGATCGAACGCTTGGGCCGGCTCAGATCATGATCCGTGCCGTGCTTGCCTCAGCGCTGGTGGTGCTCACAACCGCGGCCATGCTGTTGCCGTGGGCCGCCCTTCAGGAGCTTTGGCAGCGCGATCCCGCGCTTGGGGCCACCGTGCTGCTTGAACTGCGTCTGCCGCGACTGTTGCTGGCGCTTGGCTATGGCGCCACCCTGGGCATCACGGGAGCGGCGTTGCAGGCCCTTTTTGCCAATCCACTCGCCTCGCCGGACATCACAGGCAGCAGCAGCGGAGCGGCCTTGGGAGCGGTCGCGGGCGGTTATTGGCTCGGCTGGTCACAACCGCTGGCCTTGGCAGGATGCGGAATGGCCGGGGCGCTGCTTGCCCTCATCCTCCTGCTGGCGCTCGCCGGCCGGCGAGCCGACACGGCGACCTTGTTGCTCGCAGGCCTGGCGATCAGCCTCGCGGCGGGGGCGATGACCAGCCTGTCACTGGCGCTGGCACCCTCCCCATTCGCTTTTTACGACAGCTTCGACTGGCTGATGGGCAGCCTGGTCGATCGAAGCCTCGAGCAAGCCACAACCGCGCTCATCCCCGCCGCGCTGGCCTGCGGGTGGCTGCTGGCGCGCACGCCGTCCTTGGACGCCCTTGCATTAGGCGAGGACGTTGCCGGCTCGCTCGGTCACCATCCTGAGCGCATCCGGCGCGAAGTGGTGGTGGCCAGCGCTCTGGCCGTGGGAGCGTGCGTCTCGGTGTGCGGGGCCGTCGGCTTCATCGGCCTGATCGCACCCGTGCTCGCCCGCCGCCTGACGGGTGGTCACCCGGGGCGAGCGCTGTGGCCAGCCGCACTGCTGGGAGCTGCCTTGCTGCTCAGTGCCGACCTGCTGACGCGCCTTGCACCCCTTGGCCGCACCATTCCGCTGGGCGTGGTCACCGCCACGCTAGGAACCCCGTTGTTCCTCTGGCTGCTGCTGCGGATGCGTTGGCGGTTGGCGCCATGACGCCGCTGCTTGAGGCGCAGGCGGTATCCGTCAGCGGCCGGCTGGAGCCCACGTCGCTTCAGCTCGGCGCCGGAACCCTCACCGCGCTAATCGGCCCGAATGGTAGCGGCAAGACCAGCTTGCTGAGAGCGCTGGCGGGGGTCGAGTTGACCAGCGGAAGCGTGCGCATCGCTGGCGAGTCGCTTGGCCAAGCCTCGCCAGCGCGTCGCCGGGCATTGCTTTCGTTCTTGCCGGCGAGCCGCGACGTGACTTGGCCGATCAGCGCCAGGGACGTGATCGCCCTGGGACTGAGTTCGCCGGACCCGTCCCGGGTGGCGGAACTGGTCGACCTGCTTGAACTCGGCAGCCTGGCCGACCGGCCAGTCGATCGATTGTCGACGGGAGAGCGAGCCCGCGTTCTGCTGGCGCGCGCGCTTGCTTCGAAGCCGCGCCTGTTGCTGCTCGACGAGCCGCTATCGAACCTGGACCCTTATTGGGTGCTGCGGACGCTGGCGTTGGTGCAAGCGGCTGTTGGTAGCGACACCGCGGCGCTGGTCTCGCTCCACGACCTCTCGCACCTGCCGCAATTCGACCGGGCGATCCTGGTGCATCGTGGATGGCCCGTGCTCGACGGAAGTCCAGAGCAGATGCGGACCAGTCCTGCGTTGGTGGATGCCTTTCGCGTGCGGCTTGGCAGCGACTGGCGGATCGAAGGCTAATTTGCGGGCGGGTCGGCGATCATGGCGGTGAAGTTTGCTTCGGCGGCAAGCTTGCCGTTGACCGACGCTCGGCCGGCGAACTTGCACACGCTGCTGCGCTTCTGCACGAATTCGACTCCGAGCGTGAGCAGGCAGCCCGGTTACACCGGGGTCCGGAACTTCGCGCCGTCAATTGCCATAAAGTAGACCAGCTTGCCGGAGCCGGCGAGCCCAAGGCTCTCGACCGCAAGCACGCCAGCAGCTTGCGCCAGCGCTTCAACGATCAGGACGCCGGGCATGATTGGGCGGCCTGGGAAATGACCTTGGAAGAAGTTCTCGTTGATCGTCACAGCCTTGATGGCCGTGATCGAGACATCCGGCTCGAGCCGCTCGACCCGGTCGACGAGGAGCATCGGATAGCGGTGCGGCAGTGCCGCCATCACCCCGCGGATGTCGAGCGCACTCGTATCCGCCGATGCAGCACTGCCGCCATTCGCCATCTGCTTAGCGACCCTGGGGACGCTGCTGCTGCGGGAGCGGAGTGACGCTGACCGAAGGCAGCTGCTGATTGAGCTGGGCCAGCACCTCGTTGGTGATGTCGACCGTGGTCGCGGCGAACAGGGTGTTGCCCTTGTCCACCGCCACATTGGCGCCGCGAGCGGCCGCAACAGACGCAACGATCGTCCCGAGCCGGGCGCCGATCTGCTGATTCACATTGGCCTGGATCGACTGCAGGTTGCGCTGGCCGGTCGCGAGTTCCGTTTCGGCAGCGCGCTGCTGCGTCTGGAAGGCGGTGATCCGACCCTGCAGGGCGGCGTCCGGCTGGCGCCCGTTGAGCGCCGCAACGGCGGTCTGGATCGGCTGGCTGGCCGTCTGCAGCTGCTGCTGGAGAGCCTGCGCGCGAGTGCGCAGCGTGGTCTCCTGCGTCTGCAGCTGCGCTGAGGCAGCACGGCAGGCGGTGCACTCACGGCCGATACGATCGGTATCGACCACGGCGACAGCCGCGCTGGGCACGCGCTGCGCTTGGGCGGCGGCTGGAACGAGAGCGGTGGCCGCCAGCGCGGCAAGCACGAACTTGTTGGTCATCAGAATTGGGTTCCTACATTGAACGAGAAGAGCTTGGTTTCATCGCCTTCTTCCTTGAGCAAGGCCTTGGCGAGATCGATGCGCAGCGGCCCGAACGGTGAGGTCCAGTTGAAACCGACGCCGACCGACAGACGCGGCTTGGCTGAGTTCCCGCTGTAAGATTCGCGGAAGCCCCCGCCGGCATAGGTGGAGGTCGGGAAGTCGGCGCATGTCTGGCCTGGATTGAGCCGCACCGGGGGAGTGATCGGGGTCGCCGGGTCGGTTGGCACGGGGAAGCTGCAGAAGCCGGGGAAGTTCTCCAGGTTCGGCCGCTTCAAAGCGAATACCGAGCCGATGTCGACAAAAGCCGACGGGCGAATGCCGAGGCTGCGAATGCCTGATGAGACCGGCACCTCCAGCTCGACCCGGCCCATGTAATAGGCCCGCCCACCCAGGGAGTCGCTGCTCAGTTCGTCGTCCGACAACGTGGTCTCGTCGACATAGGTGCGCCGCGTGATCCGTGGGCCGATGCCGCGGATGTCGAAGCCGCGCAACTGCGGGCCGAAGAAGCGGTCGGTGATGCGGATCGCATCCCGGCCAGTGCCAGGGGATTTCTGGAGCGGGTGAATATAGCCGCCTTCCGCATGCGCCGAGAGCACGAAGCCGCCGCCAAAGCCCCAATATTTCGTCCCGTCCGCACGGGTGCGGATATAACGCGTATCCCCGCCCAGCCCGGCGAAATCCTGACCGAAGATCAGCCGCTGCCCGCGCGTCGCCCGGATGCCGTTGGTGTTGTCGAACACCAGCGTATAACCGAGCGAGGACGTGAGACGAGTGCCGATCTCGTCGCAAATGTAGCGCCCGGCGGTGCAGTCGAGGTCGCCATCCCCATCCCGGTCGATGGTGAAAAAGGTGCTGCGATCCAGCGACAGTTTGTCGTTGTTCAGCGTGTACCGCGTGCCAAGGGTCAGGAATTCGTTGATCGGAAAGCCCAGCCGAAGACCGCCACCGGTGGTGGTCTGGCTGTAGGTTGTATTCCGCTCGTTATTGACGAAGTTGAAGCTGTTGTAGTCGCGCCGATAAACCTCGCCGCCGAAAAGGATTTGCCGGTCGAGGAAATAAGGCTCGGTAAAGCCAAGATTGACCGACTTGGAGTAGCGCGAATAGTTTGCGCCTGCGCTGAGCACCTGGCCCATGCCGCGGAAGTTGCTTTGCTCCACGGCCAGGCTGATGATGAAGCTTTCCAGGCTCGAGTAACCAGCCGACAGCGAGAGCTGACCGGTGGCCTTTTCTTCGACGTCGACCGAAAGGGCGACCCGATCAGGAGCAAGCTGAGTCTGCTTAATCTCGAGGTTTTCCTGGAAAAAGCCCAGGCTCTGGATCCGGTCCTGGCTGCGCTTCAGCCGGATCGCGTTGAAGGCATCGCCTTCGTTCAGGCGGAACTCGCGCCGGATCACCTTGTCGCGCGTGACGGTGTTGCCGTTCACGTCAATCCGCTCGATGTAGACGCGCGGGGTCTCTGCGACCTTGAACGTGATGTCCATGGTGCGCGTTTCGGCGTTGCGGTTGTACTCGGGCTCGATGTCCGAGAACGCATAGCCCAGCGCACCGGCCACTTCGCTCAGCCGCGTGACCGAGTCCTCGATCGCCTTGGCGTTGAACCAATCTCCGGACTTAATCCCAACCACCGAGTCGATGGTTTCAGTCTTGAGATCGCGCAGCTCGCTCTCGCTCTTGACCTCGCCGAACTTGTAGCGCGGCCCTTCCTCGACGACGTAGGTGATGACGAAGTCGCGCCGATCGGGCGTGAGCTCCGCTAACGCGGACACCACCCGGAAGTCGGCATAGCCCTGCGTCAGGTAAAAGGCGCGCAGCTTCTGCTGGTCGGCGGCAAGGCGGTCCGGATCGTAGGTGTCGTTCGACTTGAGGAAGCCGAGCAGACCACCGGATTCCCGCGTGTACATCTCCTTGCGCAGGCGGTCGTCGCCATATTGCTCGTTGCCGATAATGTTGATCGCGCGCACCTTGGACAGCGCGCCTTCGCTGATCTCGAACACGAGGTCGACGCGGTTCTGGTCCAGTTGAACGGTTTTCGGCTCGACCCGCGCACCAAAGCGGCCCTGCCGCTTGTATAGTTCGATGATCCGCTCGACGTCGGCGCGAACCTTCGAGCGAGTGAAGATCTGCCGCGGAGCGAGCTTGATCTCCGGAAGGATTTTATCTTCCTTGAGCCGCTTGTTTCCTTCCAGCACGATCCGGTTGATCACCGGGTTCTCGCGCACCGCGATCACCAGGTTGCCGGTGTCGGCCCCTTCGATCTGCGCGTCGGCGAACAATTCGGTGGCGTAGAGGTCCTTGATCGCCTGATCGAGCACTTCGGCGTCGTACGGCTGACCGGGATTAAGATTGGCATAGGCCCGAACCGTCTCCGGCTCCAGGCGCTCGGCTCCGCGCACGGAGATGGAGCGGATGGTGCGCTGAGCAGCGGCCGGAGCCGCTGCCGCCGGAGCTGCCGACTGCGGAGCAGCCGTGCTCGGGGCCGCGGTCTGCGGAGCCACCGGTGCGGGCTGCTGCTGTTGCGCAGCCTGCTGGGCCAACGCCGGAGCGGCCCAGCCACCGAGGATCGTTCCCATCAGCAGCGCTGCACTCAGCCGCCGACTGGTATTCAGATGTGGATTGGCAATCACGCGCGTCCCCGCCCTTGTGAAATCCGGCCGCCTGCTGCAGCCAACCGTCAAAAAAATGTCGTCCGCCCCTGCCCCAGACGATCACAGCGATCAACCATTCTAGCCCATCAAGCGCCCGATACTCTCCCACAGGCCGAACGAATGAAGGTCGTTCAGCGTGGTGAACAGAAACAGGGTGACGAGCGCCGCCAGGCCGCCCCGGAACACCCAATCCTGCGCCCGCTCACCCAACGGGCGCCGGCGCACCGCCTCCACCGTGTAAAGGGCAAGGTGGCCACCGTCGAGCATGGGAACTGGCAAGAGATTGATGAACCCAAGGTTTATCGAGAATAGCGCCACCAATTGGACGAACTCGAAGAAGCCGAGCGATGCAAATTGTCCGGCGATCTGCGCCATCTTCATTGGCCCATGCAGTTCACTGACTGGACGGCGGCCGGTGACGAGTTGCCACAGGCCCGTGGCCATCGCCCTGGTGGTCTCGGCAGTATGCTTCACGGCAGCAGGCAATACTTGAAAGGGAGTGAGCTGAACGAGCTGCGGCTGGGTTCCGGCGATGCCAATCCGGCCGATCCGCGAGCGCCCGCCGAACCGGTCTGCTAACTCGACCGCTTCCACGCGGAGAGTCGCGCTGCGCACCTCACGGCCACGCTGATAACTAAGCTCGATCCGCTCATCGGGCCGGAGGTTGATGTAGCGCCCGATCTCCTCGAAATCATCGACCTCTTCCCCGTTCAACCCCAGGATGCGGTCGCCGGCACGAAGTCCGGCCTCAGCCGCTACCATCGTCGGCTCGACGGCCCCGACGATCGGCGCGGTACGAGGAGCGCCGAAGGCCGCGAAGAACGCGGCGAATACTGCGATCGCAAGCAGGAAGTTGGCTGCCGGTCCGGCAAGAACGATCAGAAAGCGTTGCCACACGGGCTTGGCATGGAAGCTCCGCGCCCGCTGCTCGGGGGTCAGCTTGTCCAGGCCCTTGCCCATGCTGGCGGGATCCATGTCACCGGTGAAGCGGACATAGCCGCCCATCGGCATCCAGCCCACCTTCCAACGCGTCCCGCGCCGGTCGGTCCAACCCGCGACTTCGCGGCCGAAGCCGATGGAGAAGGTCTCGGCGCCGACCCCGAACCAGCGCCCGACGATGTAGTGGCCGAACTCATGAATGAAGATCAGCGGGCCCAAGGCTGCCAGGAACGCGACCAGGATGAGCCACAGCGGCGGCTGGTCGAGGATCAACTCACGGTCTCGGCGAGGGATTGAGTGGCGGCATGCCGCGCCCTGGCGTCGAGTTCGACGACATCGGCAATGGACTGAGGAATGGGATCGCTCATGTTTGCAAGCGCGGCCTCTACTGTCACGGCGATGTCTGCGAAGTGAATGCGCCCGCCCAGAAAGGTTTCAACCGCGATCTCATTGGCGGCATTCAGAACCACCGTCGCCGCACCGCCAGCCGCCAGAGCCTCGCGCGCCAGGCGCAGGGCGGGGAAGCGCTGCTCGTCCGGAGCCTCGAAGTCAAGCCGGGCCACCGCTAGCAGGTCGAGGCGTTCGACCGCCGTGTGCATCCGCCGGGGCCAGGCAAGCGTGTGGGCAATCGGCACTCGCATGTCCGACGGGCCAAGCTGCGCCAGCATGGACCCATCCTCATATTCAACCAGCGAGTGGATGACCGATTGGGGGTGGACAACGATGTCGATCCGGTCGGCCGGAACTCCGAACAGATAATGCGCCTCGATCAATTCGAGACCCTTGTTCATCATGGTTGCGCTATCAACGGAGATCTTGGCGCCCATCGACCAATTGGGATGAGCGACCGCTTGTGCGGGGGTGACCCGCGCCATCGCCAGCGCGCTCCAGTCGCGGAACGGGCCGCCGCTTGCGGTCAGGATCAGTCTTGCGACCATTTCTCGGTCTTGACCGGCAAGACACTGGAAGATTGCGTTATGTTCGGAATCGACTGGTAGCAAGGTCGCGCCCGAGCGGGTCGCCGCCTCGGTCATCAGGTGGCCGGCGGTGACCAGCGCTTCCTTGTTGGCCAGCGCAACCGTCTTGCCGGCCTCCACCGCAGCCATGACCGGCTCCAGCCCGGCACAGCCGACTATCGCGGCCATGACCCACTCGGCTTCGCCCGCCGCCGCCTCCGCGAGAGCGGACGAACCTGCAGCTGCCTGGATGTTGGTGCCCTGCAACTGCTCGCGCAGCTCGGGCAGCAGCGTTTCGTTGGCAATGACGGCGAGGTTGGCGCCGAAGCGCCGGGCGTCCTTGCTCAGCTGCTCCACGTTGCTGGCGGCGGTCAGCGCCACCACTTCGAATTGCTCGGGAGCGGCGGCCACCAGATCGAGGGTGGATTGACCGACCGACCCGGTCGCGCCCAGAACCGCGATCTTGCGTCGGCTCACGCCAGCCCTGCCATGACGGCCCCGCCAGTCAGGATCGCGACC
Source organism: uncultured Sphingomonas sp. (assembly GCA_902806295.1). GTDB lineage: Bacteria > Pseudomonadota > Alphaproteobacteria > Sphingomonadales > Sphingomonadaceae > Sphingomicrobium. Next base: position 13,214 of record CADCWB010000059.1, read on the forward strand.
GGCACCAGCCCATCGAGACGATCCAAGACTCCGCCGTGGCCGGGGATGATGGCGCCCGCGTCCTTGACCCCGGCCTTGCGCTTCAGCCAGCTTTCGAACAGATCGCCGCCGGCGGCCGCAACGGCGAATAATGGCGCCAGCAGCAGCCAGCCCCAATGCAGCTCGCGATGGTATGCCCAGGCACCGGCCAGCAGCGTCGCCGCCGCCACTCCGCCCAGCAAGCCGCTGATGGTCTTGTTGGGACTGATCGTGGGGGCAAGTTTCGCCCCGCCGACCGCGCGACCGACGAAGAATGCCCCGATGTCCGAAGCCCAGGTGACGATGAATGCCCAAAGCACCAGTGCAAAGCCGACGTGCTGGTTCGCGCCACCCGCTCGTTCCCGCACCCACAGCAGCGCAAGCGCCGGAATCAGCGCATAGAAGAAGCCGCCGACGTTCCAGCCGAGGCCCCAGCCGCGGACCATGCGCGACCATTCATAATACATCAGCGTGGCGGCTGCAGCGACCAGGATGGCGAAGGCGGTGCCCCCGAACCACTCGGCCGTCAGCGCGACGAAGATCATGATCACTCCGGCGAGGGAGCGTAGTCCAACCTCACTCATCGGCCACCGAACCGGCGCTGCCGCCGGGCGTATTCGGCCAAGGCTTCGTTAAACGCGGCCTCGTCGAAGTCCGGCCACAGCGTATCGGTAAAGACCAGCTCGGCATAGGCCGCCTGCCACAGCAGGAAGTTGGACAGGCGTACCTCGCCGGATGTCCGGATCAGCAGGTCGAGTGGCGGGAGATCTCGCGTTTGCAGCAAGCCGGCGATCGCCGCTTCGTCGATCTGCTCGGGAGCAATCTCGCCCTTGGCCGCGCGACTGGCGAGCTCGCGCGCGGCCGCGGCGATCTCTCCCTGCGAGCCGTAGTTGAGGGCGACGGCGAGGGTCAGCCGGTTGTTGTTCCTCGTTTCCTCGACCGAGTGCTGCAGCTTGGTCATCAATTCATTGCCGAACTTGCCTGGCTCGCCGATCAGCCGCAGCCGAACGCCCTCTTTCTGCAGCGTGGCGAGTTCGCGCTCGACGTAGAAGCGCATCAACCCCTTGAGGTCGCTGACCTCCTCTTCCGAGCGGCGCCAATTTTCTGAAGAAAAGGCATAGACCGTCAGGCACTCAACGCCGGCATCCACCGCGGCCTGCATGGCGCGCCGGACCGCTTCCGCGCCGGCGCGATGGCCAGCAACCCGCGGCAGGTGGCGGCGCTCGGCCCAACGCCCGTTGCCATCCATGATGATGGCAACGTGCCGCGGTACCTTGTTTTCAGCCGCAACGGTCGATTGCCGGCTCCCGTCCACAGCAGGAACGACCGGGGACGAAGCAACGGTCACTTGCCGAGGATTTCCTTTTCCTTGGCGTGGAAAGTGGAATCGATATCCTTGATGGTCTCGTCGGTCATCTTCTGGACCTCGGCTTCCATCCGCTTGCGCTCGTCTTCCGAGATCTCGTTCTTCTTCTCGTCGGTCTTGAGCGCGTCGTTGGCATCGCGCCGGACATTGCGGGCGGCAATGCGCGCCTTCTCCGCATATTGGCTGGCGAGCTTGGCAAGCTCCTTGCGGCGCTCCTCGGTGAGATCGGGGATCGGCAGGCGGATGTTCTGCCCGTCGGTGATCGGGTTGATGCCAAGGCCCGCATTGCGGATCGCCTTCTCCACGGCACCGATGTTCGAACGGTCCCATACCTGCACGGACAACAGCCGCGGCTCCGGCGAGGATACGGTTGCCACCTGATTGAGGGGCATATTGGAGCCGTAAACGGAGACCTGGATCGGATCGAGCAGCGCGGTCGAGGCCCGACCGGTCCGCAAACCGCCCAGATCATGCTTCAGCGCATCAACGGCACCGAGCATGCGGCGCTGGACATCGGCCTTGGTGTAGGCTGGCATGGCGTCAAACTCCTTCGTTGTGGACGATCGTCGCAATGCCTTCGCCTGCCAGCACCTGGGCGAGATTGCCCGGCTGGCGAATGTTGAAGATGACGATCGGAATATCGTTGTCGCGGCACAGCGCGACGGCGGCCGCGTCCATGATCTTGAGGTCTTCGGCCAGAACCTGGTCAAAGCCGATGCTGTCGAACCGGCGAGCGTCGGCGACCTTCTTCGGGTCGGCACTGTAGACGCCGTCGACGCTGGTGCCCTTGAACAAGGCATTGCACTTCATCTCGGCCGCGCGCAACGCGGCGCCAGTATCGGTGGTGAAGTAAGGACTGCCGACGCCGGCGGCGAAGATTACGATCCGGCCCTTGGCGAGGTGACGCTCGGCGCGGCGGCGGATCACCGGCTCGCAGACCTGGTCCATCTTGATCGCCGACTGCACGCGAGTCTCCACGCCCATCTGCTCGAGCGCATTCTGCATCGCCAGCGCGTTCATGACGGTTGCCAGCATGCCCATGTAATCGGCCTGCGCCCGGTCCATGCCTTGGGCGGCGCCGGCCATGCCGCGGAAGATGTTGCCCCCGCCGATCACCAGGCAGAGCTCGAAGCCCTGGTCCTTGGCGGCCTTCACCTCGGCGGCGATGCCGGCAACGGTGGTGGGGTCGATGCTGAACTGGCCGGGCCCCATCAACGCCTCGCCCGACAGCTTCAGGAGAATGCGGTTGAAGCGGGGTCGGGCCATGAGGGTGCGGATGTCCTGAACATGAAACGGGGCGGACGCGCTTCTATGGCGCACCCGCCCCGTTGCCAACCGTCTTGTCCTTCCGGTCATCCGCCGGAAGGGAAAACAACCTTAAGCGACCGGCTCAGGCTTGTTCGTGCCGGCAGCTGCCGCGACCTCGGCGGCGAAGTCGCTTTGCTGCCGCTCAATCCCTTCACCCAGCTGGAAGCGGACGAAACCCTTGAGGGTGACCGGCGAGCCGGCTTCCTTGCCGGCTTGGGCCACGACCTCGGACACGGGGGTCTTGTTGTCCATGACGAACAGCTGGCTGACGAGCGCGTTTTCCTTGCGGAACTTGTTGATGCCGCCTTCCACCATCTTCTCGACGATGTTGGCCGGCTTGCCGCTTTCATTGGCCTTCTCGGTGGCGATCGCGCGCTCGCGCTCGATCAGCGCTGGGTCGAGATCCTCGGCATTCAGCGCCTGCGGGTTCGCCGCGGCAATGTGCATCGCCAGCTGCTTGCCCAGCGCCGTCAGCGTCTCGGCCGGAGCTGCGCTCTCCAACGCGACCAGCACGCCGATCTTGCCGAGGTTCGGAGCCGCCGCATTGTGGACGTAGCTGACGACGGCGCCCTGCCCGACTTCGAGCAGGATCGCACGGCGCAGCGACTGGTTCTCGCCGATAGTCGCGATGTTGTTGGTCAGCGTCTCGGCAACGGTGCCGCCGCCGGGGTAAACCGCGTTGTTCAGCGCGTCGATGTCGCTGCCGGTCGCCAGCGCGAGCTGGGCGACGTTGCGTACGAAGTCCTGGAACTGCTCGTTCTTGGCAACGAAGTCGGTTTCCGAGTTGACCTCGACGGCCGCTCCCATCGTGCCCAGGACGGCAACGCCGACCAGGCCCTCGGCCGCGGTGCGGCCTGCCTTCTTGGCGGCTGCAGCCAGGCCCTTGGCGCGGAGCCAATCGATCGAGGCCTCCATCTCGCCGTTGTTCTCGGCCAGCGCCTTCTTGCAATCCATCATGCCCGCGCCGGTGCGCTCACGCAGCTCCTTGACGCTGGCGGCCGTGATCTCAGCCATGTCTCATATCCTTCTGGTGCAAAGTTTACGCTCGTCCCGAGCGAAAGCCGAAAGCTGTAGTCGAGGGGCGTGTCACAAGGGCGACACCCCTCGACTTCGGTCGGGGACGAGCGGAGTTACGTCGTTAGGCTGATGCCAGCGCAGCCTCGACCGGCGGCTCGGCGGCGGCACCGAAGTCCTCGCCGCGCATCTGCGCGCCGCCGGACTTGCCGTTGGTCGCGGCACCGGCGATCGCTTCGCAATAGAGGCGAATGGCGCGGCTGGCGTCGTCGTTGCCCGGAACCGGGAACGAGATGCCCTGCGGGTTCGAGTTGGAGTCGAGCACCGCGACTACCGGAATGCCAAGCACGTTGGCTTCCTTGATCGCCAGCTCTTCCTTGTTGGTGTCGACCACGAACATCACGTCGGGCAGGCCGCCCATGTCGCGGATGCCGCCCAGGCTCTTCTCCAGCTTGTCGCGTTCGCGGGTCAGCTGCAGCACTTCCTTCTTGGTCAGACCCGCCGTGTCACCCGACAGCTGCTCCTCAAGGCTCTTGAGGCGCTTGATCGAGTTGCTGATCGTTTTCCAGTTGGTGAGCATGCCGCCCAGCCAGCGGTGATTGACGAAGTGCTGGCCTGACTGGCGAGCAGCCTCAGCCACGGCATCCTGCGCCTGGCGCTTGGTGCCGACGAACAGCACCTTGCCGCCGCGGGCCGCGCTCTGCTGCACAAAATCCAACGCGCGGGCGAACAGCGGCACAGTTTGCGACAGGTCGATGATGTGAACGCCGTTGCGGTCGCCGAAGATGTACGGCTTCATCCGTGGGTTCCAGCGATGGGTCTGGTGGCCGAAGTGGGCTCCGGCCTCAAGCAATTGCTGCATGGTGACGACGGTGGTCGCCATAGGGATAGTTCCTTCCGGTTATGCCTCTGGGAAGCGGGAACGCGAGCGGCTCGAAAGCTGCCGGCGCACCGGGTTATGTTGCTTCCCATGCGGGGTTGAGGCGGCGCCCTTAGCCGAGCGGCCGGTACGCTGCAAGCGGGTGATGCTCCCCCAAACTCACTTGACACGGCAGAACAAAGCAGGAACACTGGCCAAGAACCGAGCTTTTCAGCACCAGTATGGAACTGAAACGAATCACCCTGTGTTATCGAACAAAGCGAAGGAAAACCGCCGATGCTGACCGTTCTCGCCACTCTCCCCTTTCTTGCCGCGCTGGCCACGGCCGTGTTGGTGATCGCTGCCTGCCTGAGTGAGCAAGGCGACAAGGTGCTGCTCGCCCTGCGCGGCCACTCGCCACTTGCCCAGCCGGCCCTGGTTACCCGGCGGGTTGTCGTTCGCTTCAGCCCGCGGACGGCTCCGGTGCGGCGGACCGTGTCGGCGGCACCACGCTGGCGCGTCGCCGCTTGACCTTGGCGTAGCTTGCCAGTGCTAGCGGCAGGCAAATCAGGTACAGCGCGCTGATCCCTAGCAGTGTCCACCACGGCTCCAGCATTAGAGCTGCGACCAGCAAGGCGGCAGCGGCCAAGGCGAACAGCCGGGCGGAGCGGCGGATGCGGATCGACGTCCAGCTGAAGGTCGGCAGGTTGGAGATCATCAGCAGGGCGATGAGAAGCGTCCAGCCCATGACGATCGGCCAGGCGCGGAACATCTCGAACCCGACCAGCCACAGATAGATCGGCACAAAGGCCAGCCCCGCCCCGGCGGGCGCCGGAACGCCGGTGTTGAAGCCCGCCGACTTGTGCGGCTGTTCCAGCGTGTCGATCCGGCTGTTGTAGCGCGCCAGCCGCAAGGCGCAGCACACCGCCAGCGCCAGCGCGGCGATCCAGCCGAAGCGGGGCGCATCGTTCAAGGACCAGAGGAACATCACAAGCGCGGGGGCTGTGCCGAACGCGATATTATCCGCCAGGCTGTCGAGCTCGGCCCCGAACCGGCTCTGCGCGCGAAGCAGCCGGGCGATCCGACCGTCGAAGCCGTCCAGCACTCCGGCCCCGACGATGCAGCCGAGCGCCTTGTCCCACTCGCCGCCGATGGCGAAGCGCACCCCGGTCAGGCCGAGGCACAGGGCCACGGCCGTGATCGCGTTGGGAATCATCGCCCGGAACGTGATCCCACCCGGGGCGTAAGGCGCTTGGCTCACTGGGCGGACCCGACCAGCCCCGGATCGACGCCAAGCTCGGCCACCACGGTCTCGCCCGCAATGGCGCGCTGGCCGAGCAGCAGGCGGGAGCCAGTGCCGGCGGGGAGGAACACGTCGACCCGGCTGCCGAACCGAATAAGGCCAATACGCTCACCCGCGCTCACCCGATCACCCTCGCCGACAAAGGCCAGGATGCGCCGTGCGACCAGACCGGCAATCTGGGTGAAGCCGATCTGCGTTCCATCGAGCGCCTCCACCACGAAATGCTGCCGCTCATTATCCTCACTGGCCTTGTCGAGATCGGCGTTGACGAATTCGCCGGGGACATAGGCGAC
>CADCWB010000060.1 GCA_902806295.1 uncultured Sphingomonas sp.
CGGAGGAGAACCAGGTGTCGAGGACATCTTCGTCCTGGGTAAGCAGCCGGTCATCGCCGACTTGTGCGCGAGCTTCCGCTTCGGTCTCGGCGACAAAGGCATTCCCTTCATTGTCGAACCAAGCCGGTATTCGATGCCCCCACCATAGCTGGCGCGAGACGCACCAAGGCTGGATGTTCTCCAGCCAGTTGAACCAGGTCTTGGACCAGCTCTCCGGCACGATCTTGATGGCGCCGGAGCGGGTCGCCTCCAGCACGGGGCCGTCCAGCTTGGCCGCGTCGACATACCACTGGTCGGTCAGCCAGGGCTCGATCACCACCCCTGAGCGGTCGCCGAATGGCGTGGCGATGGTGCGGTCCTCGACCTTCACCAGCGCCCCTTCGTCCTGCAACAGCTGCACCACTCGGGCACGCGCGTCGAAGCGTTCGCGGCCGAGCAGCTCTTCGGGGATCAGGCCGTCGGCCGTCTGGCAGACATGCGCCCGCGCATCGAGCATGTTGAGCATGTCGCCGGCCTTGATGCCCGCGCGGCGGCCGACCTCGAAATCGTTGAAGTCGTGCCCGGGCGTGATCTTCACCGCCCCGCTCCCAAGCTCCGGATCGGCATGTTCGTCGGCGATGATCGGGATCAGCCGGCCGGTGATCGGCAGCCTGACCTGCTTGCCGACGAGCTGGCGATAGCGGTTGTCGTCCGGGTGAACGGCGACCGCCATGTCGGCCAGCATCGTCTCGGGCCGGGTGGTCGCCACCTCGAGGTGACCGGAGCCGTCCGCGAGCGGATAGCGCAGGGTCCAGAACTTGCCGGCGACCTCGTTGGTCTCAACCTCCAGGTCGGATATGGCGGTCCCAAACTTGGGATCCCAGTTCACCAGCCTTTTGTCGCGGTAGAGCAGTCCGCGCTTGTGCAGTTCCACGAACACATGGGTGACGGCCTTGGAGAATCCCTCGTCCATGGTGAAGCGCTCGTTGGCCCAATCGCACGACGCCCCGAGGCGGCGCAGCTGGCGGGTGATCTGGCCGCCGCTCTCCCCCTTCCACTCCCACACCTTGGCCACGAACTCGTCGCGGGTGAAGTCGGTGCGCTTCTGCTGCTGCTCGGCCAGTTGGCGCTCGACCACCATCTGGGTCGCGATGCCGGCATGGTCGGTGCCGACCACCCATAAAGCGTCCTTGCCCTGCATCCGCGCGCGGCGAGTGAGGATGTCCTGCAGCGTGTTGTCCAGCGCATGGCCGATGTGGAGCGACCCGGTAACATTGGGCGGCGGCATCACAATGGTGAAGGGCGTGGCATCCGGGCGCTCGGGGCGGAACAGGCCCTGTTCTTTCCAATGCTGGTACCAGCGGGCCTCGATCGGGCCCGGCTCGAAGGTCTTCGGCAGTTCACTCATGACGGCCCGTTAGCGTGCCCGTCGCGTCATTGCGAGCGGAGCGACGGGATCCACTTTCGGTTTAGCTGCACAAGAAAAGGGCGACGCCCTTGCGGAACGCAGGCCTGAAATGTCATGCCGGGCCCGCATGAGCGAACCGCTGCCGCCCGGCCTGTACATCGTGGCCACGCCGATCGGCAATCTGGGCGACCTGACCGTGCGGGCGGCGGATGTTCTGCGCCGGGTGAACCTGGTGCTGGCCGAGGACAAGCGGGTGACCGCCAAGCTGCTGGCGCACGTCGGGGCCAAGGCGCGAATGCAGGCTTATCACGACCATAGCAGCGAGGAGGACCGGCTGGCGGTGCTTGCCCGGCTGTCGACGCAGGCCGTGGCGCTGGTCAGCGATGCTGGAACTCCGTTGATTTCCGATCCGGGCTTCAAGCTGGTGCGGGCGGCGCGCGCTGCGGGCTTCGCGGTGCACAGCTTGCCGGGGCCGTGTGCGGCAATCGCGGCGCTGACCTTGTCCGGACTGGCGACCGATCGCTTCCTGTTCGTTGGCTTTCTCCCCTCGAAGGCTGGTGCGCGCGGGGAGGCGCTGGCCGAGTTGGCGGGCGTGCGGGCGACGCTAGTTTTCTATGAAAGCGGCCCGCGGCTGGGCGCCTCGCTGGCAGCGATGGCGGAGGTGCTTGGGGGCCGCGAGGCGGCGGTCGTGCGGGAGATCACCAAGCTGCACGAGGAAACCGTTGCGGGCACCCTTGGTGAACTGGCGCAGCGCTATGCCGAAAGTGGACCGCGGGGCGAGATCGTGGTGGTGGTTGCGCCTCCCCTGGCACCTGAGCCAGCGGGGGAGGAAGAGCTCGACCGGGTGCTGGCCCACGCATTGGCGGAGCTTTCGCCTTCGCGAGCGGCGGCGCAGGTGGCCGAGCAGCTGCGCCTGCCGAGGAAGCAGGTCTATGCCCGGGCGTTGGTGCTGGCGGGTGACAAGCGCGACCCGCTCGCCTAGTCCGCGCCCCATGCCATTAACCGTCGCCGTCCAGATGGACCCGCTGGAAAGCATCGCCATCGCCGGCGACTCCACCTTCGCGCTGATGCTGGAGGCGCAGGCGCGCGGGCACCGGCTGTTCCACTATCTCGCCGAGGACCTCACCTACGAGGACGGGCGAATCCGGGCGCGGGCGTACGAGATCAGCGTCCAGCGGGTGGAAGGCAGTCACTTCGATGCGCAGGCGGCGGTCAGCCTCGATCTTGGTCGCGACACCCACGTGGTGCTGATGCGGCAGGACCCGCCGTTCGATATTGCCTACATCACGGCCGCGCATCTGCTCGAGCGGGTGCAGGGTGAAACGCTGGTGATCAATGACCCCCGCTCGGTGCGGGACGCGCCCGAGAAGCTGTTCGTGCTCGACTTCGCCCGGTTCATGCCGCCGACCCTGATCACCCGCAGCATGGAAGAACTGTCCGCCTTTCACGCGAAGCACGGGGAGATCGTGTTGAAGCCGCTGCATGGCAATGCCGGCGCGGCCGTGTTCCGGATCGACGCGGCCGGCACCAACCTGCGCGCGCTGGCCGAGCTATTCGGCGAGGTGTGGAAGGAACCCTACATTGCGCAGGCGTTTCTCCCCGACGTGAGCCAAGGCGACAAGCGCATCATCCTGGTCGACGGGGAGCCGATCGGCGCGATCAACCGCGTGCCGGGCAAGGGTGAGATCCGGTCCAACCTGGCCGCGGGCGGCACGGCGGCGAAAACCTAACTCACCGAGCGCGAGCAGGAGATTTGCGCGGCGCTCCGGCCCGAACTCAAGGCGCGCGGGCTGCTGTTCGTCGGCATCGACGTGATCGCCGGGCACCTGACGGAGATCAACGTGACGTCGCCCACCGGCCTGGTCGCTCTCGACCGGTTCGACGGACTCAACAGCGCGGGACTGATCTGGGACGCGATCGAGCGTAAGTGTCGCGCCTGATGACCGATTGGGTGTTCCGGCTGATCGATGCGACCGGTTACGTCGGCGTATTCCTGCTGATGTTCCTGGAGACGGTGTTCCCGCCGATCCCGTCGGAGGTGATCATGCCGGTGGCGGGGCTGCGGGCGGCGCAAGGACCGCTCACCCTCCCCGGCGTGATCGGCGCGGGCTCGGCGGGAGCGATGGTCGGCAACTTCTTCTGGTACCTGCTCGCCCGGGTCATCGGCATGAAGCGCTTCCACCCGTTCATCGAGCGCCACGGCCGCTGGCTCACCATGGACTGGGGCGATGTCGAAAAAGCCGAGCGGCTGTTCGGTCGCTTCGGCGGGGTCGTGGTGGGCATCGGCCGGGTGCTGCCCACCGTCCGGTCGGTGGTTTCGATTCCCGCGGGCTTGCTTCACATGCGGCTGAAGACTTTCCTGATCTGGTCCACCATCGGCACCGTGGCTTGGAGCAGCGGGCTGGCGATCGCCGGCTACCTGCTCGGCCGGCGGTTCAGCGCGATCGAGGAAGTGGTTGGGCCGCTTTCGAGCGTGATCATCGGCGCCATTGTCCTGCTCTACGTCTGGCGGCAGCTCACCTGGCGGCGGCGCCATCCGCGCTAGCATCACGCGCGCGGATGGGCGTGGCGGTAGACGTCGAGCAGGTGGGCGGCGTCCACGCCCGTGTAGATCTGGGTCGAGGACAGGCTGGCGTGCCCGAGCAGCTCCTGCAACGAGCGAAGGTCGGCGCCGCGAGCCAGCAAGTGGGTCGCGAAGCTGTGTCGCAAGGCGTGCGGCGTCAAGCTGTCGGGCAGATTGAGCCGCTTGCGTGCGGCGGCGACCGAGCGGCGAACCAGGTCCGGATTGAGCGGGCCACCACGAGCGCCAAGGAACAGCGGTGAGACGCCGCGGATCGGCCACGGGCATTGCTTCACATACACGTCGATCGCCTCGCGCACGGCGGGGATCAGCGGCACCACGCGCGGTTTGTTGCGCTTGCCGATCACGCGCAGCGCAGGACCGAGCGGGAGCGAACGCGCGGTCAGCGACATGGCCTCGCCCACCCGCAGGCCCGAACCATAAAGCAGGAGGAGAATGGCGAGGTCCCGCGCTCCGATCCACGGCTCGCTCGCCCACTCGCCGGCATCCTCCGCCAGGGCCATGGCGTCATTCGGCGACGCTGGCCGCGGCAGGGTGCGCGGGCGACGCGGCGCGCGGGTTCGTGGCAATTGCGGCTGCTCACCCAATTCCTCGGCAGCGAACTTGAGAAAAGCTCGAACTGCGGAGAGTTCGCGCGATGCGGAGGACGGGCTAAGGCCGGACGAGCGGCGGTCGGCGAGGAAGCCGCGCAGGTCCGTCGGCTGGACGGTCAGCAGCGCATAGCGACCGATCTCCTCTCCGCGGTGCCGTCCCATGAAGTCGAGAAAACGGTGCGCGGTGGCGAGGTAAGCGCGAACAGTATGCGGGCTGCGGCGGCGATCATGCGCGAGGTGCTCGCCAAAGCGCACCGCCAGGCTGACCGCCGATTGTCCGTCTAAGCGTCCCGCATCCACCGGGCGATCATAGACGACAGGCTGCGGCCAAGGAACAGCAGCAATTCGGAGCCGTGCCGGCCGTCCAGCGATTGCTCGGTGCGTTGTCCCAGGGCGATCAGGCCGGCAGGCGAGTCGCTCTCCAGTCGGATCAGGGCCTCGGCGCGAATTAGATCGCAAGCTGGACCGAACAGCGGATGGCCTCGCCCAACCGTGCGCAAGACCACCGTATCGACCTGATCGAGCGACCGGCGAAGCATAGGCGCTTCGACCAGTTGAACGCCGGAGGAATCCACCCTGAAGCCCCGGTCGCCGACGATCAACGCCAGCGCAACCGCGTCGAGTCCCAGGATCAATGGCCATTCCTGCGCAACCACGTGTAGCAGGTCGTCGAAGCTCCGTGCCTCCATTGCGGCGAGCACCGCAGCATGGATCGACGACACGGCGCCCGAATGGCCGCGGGCGAAGGCGATCAGATCCTGGTTCGCTTCCTCCACCGCCGCGCAACGAGCGCGCAGGCGGGCCAGCGCATGGTCTTCGAAAGGGATCACCCGGGCCATGGGTGCAGGATGTCGCAGGAAGGAGTTAATTTCCAGTGGCTGCGCGATCAACCGATCCGCTGCCCGCTTGCCTCCCAATCCTTCAGGAACCCCGCGATACCGCTGTCGGTGAGTGGGTGCTTGAACAGCTGATGGATGATCTTGGGCGGGGCGGTCATCACGTCGGCACCCAGCTTGGCCGCGTCGACCACATGCATTGGGTGGCGGACGGAGGCGACCAGGATCTGAGTCGCGAAGTCGTAATTGTCGTAGATCAGGCGGATGTCGGCGATCAGCTCCATGCCGTTGAAGCCGATGTCGTCGTGGCGCCCAACGAACGGCGAGATGAAGGTTGCTCCCGCCTTCGCCGCGAGCAGCGCCTGCGCGGCGGAAAAGCACAAAGTGACGTTGACCATGGTCCCCTCGCCCGACAGCTTGGCGCAGGTCTTGAGTCCATCCGGCGTGAGGGGGACCTTGATCGTGACGTTATCGGCAATGCGGCGGAGCACCTCGGCCTCGCGCATCATCTCGTCGTGGTCGAGCGCGACCACTTCGGCGCTGACCGGGCCGGACACAAAGGACGTGATCTCCCGCACCGTTTCGATGAAGTCGCGGCCGGCCTTGTGGATCAGGCTGGGATTGGTGGTCACGCCGTCGAGCAGGCCCGTCTCCGCCAGGTCCCTGATTTCGGCGATATCGGCGGTGTCGGCGAAGAACTTCATGGGGTGCGGCTCCGTATGGTCCGTGAGGGCTGTTGCGCAGCGGTTAGCCGGTCGGCAGAAGGGCGTCCATGACCGACCATGTCTTGCTAGAGCGCCGCGGCCCGCAACTGGCCATCACCATGAACCGGCCCGAGCGCCGCAACGCGATCACCGTTGCCATGTATGCGGCGATGGCTGATGCAATCGAGAGCGCCGCGGCGGACGAGAGCATCCGCGTGATCACGCTGGAGGGTGCCGGCGAGGACTTCACCGGCGGCAACGACCTTGGCGATTTCATGCAGGAACTGCCAAGCGGCGGTGAAGACATCCCGGTCTGGCGATTGCTGCGCGCGCTGGCCCGGAATCTGACCCCGCTGGTCGCCGCCGTGCACGGCAATGCGGTAGGGATCGGCACCACCATGCTGTTCCATTGCGACCTGGTGGTGGCGGAGGAAGGCAGTCGGTTCGTGATGCCGTTCACCGACCTGGGGCTGGTGCCGGAAGCGGCGAGTTCGTTGATCCTGCCGGCGCTGGCCGGCCGCCGGGTTGCGGCCAGGCACCTGCTGCTGGGCGAGCCGTTCGACGTGGAGCAGGCGGAACGCTACGGCCTGGTCAGCCATCGCGCGGCAGGCGGCGACCTGGCCGCCACGCTGGCACGGGTGGTTGGGGCGCTGCTGGCCAAACCGGCGGAGGCGCTGAGGCTGACCCAGAGCCTGCTGCGCGGACTGTCAGCCGGTATGGTGCTCGAGCGGATGGAACTGGAGAACGGGCATTTCTCCGAGCGGCTCAAGTCGGACGAGGTGAAGGCAGCGATCACCGCCTTCTTCTCGGCGCGGGCGAAGCGCTAGGTCCCTGCGACCCACACCCGCTTGGTCTTGCTGATCGAAATGTTCGGACCAGGAAATAGCAGCATGTTGGTCTGCTGCGTATAGGTTACCTGCAGATCCCAGTAGGTCGAGCCGTCCTGCGTGCCCTCGGCGGGAGGAAGCACGGTGAAGTCGCCAGGTC
>CADCWB010000061.1 GCA_902806295.1 uncultured Sphingomonas sp.
TGCCCATCTCGAATAAGCCGTAGATGGTCTCGCGCGGCATCCGGGCGAGGCTCAACGGCACGCCCGTATGATTGTTGTAGCTCTTGAGCGAGCGATGCACCCGGCCGCGGCAGCGCCGTTCCAGCGCGGCGGCCAGCGCTTCCTTGGTGCCTGTCTTTCCGACCGAGCCGGTAACCCCGAGCACCTTGCCCGTCATCCGCTCGCGAGAGGCGACCGCTAGGCCGGTAAGCGCTTCCGCGACGTCGGCCACCAGCACGTGTGGGCCCTCGACGGGATGGCTGACCAGCGCGCCTGCAGCGCCCTTGGCAAAGGCCTGCGCGACGAACTGGTGACCGTCCGCGACGGTCCCTGGCATGGCGACGAACAGCCAGCCGGCCTCCACTTCGCGGCTGTCGAAGGTCACGCCGCTGGCCTTGAAAGGTACCGACGCCTGCCCTCCGGTGGCCTGCTCGATCTCGGCTGAGGTCCATAGCGCCGTCATGCGGCGCACTCGCGCGCGACTTGCGCGTCGTCGAAGGGCAGCGTGCGGTCACCGATGATCTGCACCGTTTCGTGCCCCTTGCCCGCGAGCAGGACTATGTCGCCTTTGCGTGCTTCGCGGATAGCCGCGGCGATCGCTTCGCGGCGGCCCGCAATCTCCTGCCCACCCGGTGCGCCGGCGAGGACCTCCGATCTGATCTTGGATGGATCCTCGCTGCGGGGGTTGTCGTCGGTGACGATCACCAGGTCCGACAGCCGCGCTGCTACCTGGCCCATCTCCGGTCGCTTGCCCTCATCCCGATCTCCGCCCGCGCCGAAGACGGTGATCAGCCGGCCTTCCACATGCGGACGGAGCGCCGCGATCGCCGCCTCTAAAGCATCCGCGGTATGGGCGTAATCGACGTAGACCGGGGCGCCCGCCGGCGTGATCACTGCTCGCTCGAGCCGGCCCCGCACCGGGCTCAGCCGGCCCATCCCGGCGAACGTTTCCGTCCACTCGCCACCGGTCGCCAGCACCAGTCCCGCCGCGACCAGCACGTTCGCGGCCTGGTAGGCGCCGATCAGCGGCAGCTTCAACGTGCAGTCCTTGCCCCCGTGCACCAGCCGAAGCGTCTGCCCGAGCGCGCTTGGCTGCTGGCCCTTGAGGTCGATCAGGCTACCCCCCGGCCCGACGGTCAGCGGCTTGAGGCCGCGCGCGTTCGCCCGCGCTGCAACTTCTGCGCTTTTGGGATCGCCCGTCCAGACCACGGCTGTCCCGTCCTCAACCACGACCCGCTCGAACAGCGCCATCTTGGCCTCGAAATAGGCCTCCATGCTGCCGTGGTAATCGAGATGATCGCGGCTGAAGTTGGTGAAGGCGGCAGCCCGCAACGGCAACCCTTCGGAGCGATATTGATCAAGGCCGTGGCTGGACGCTTCATAGGCGGCATGGCTGATGCCCATCCGCTCCATGCCGGCCATGTTGTGCAAAAAGGTGACGATATCGGGCGTCGTCAGCCCCGTCTTCACCTGGTCGTCGGCGGTGGTCACGCCAAGTGTGCCGACAGAAGCCGAACGGTGCCCGGCCATGCGCCACAGCTGACGGGTCATCTCGACCGTTGAGGTCTTGCCGTTGGTGCCGGTGACGGCGACCACCACCTCTGGGTAGGGGGCGAAGAACTTGGCCGCGAGTTCGGCAAAACGGCGGCGCGGCTGCGAATCGGCAAGATGTACCGCGCCGCGCACCGGAGCTTGCGGGCGCGCCACCACCGCCACCGCACCCCGGTCGACGGCTTCGTCAAGGAAATCCTCCCCATTGAAGCGGCTACCGGCGAAAGCGCCGAAGATGTTGCCGCGCTCGACCTTGCGGTGGTCAATGGCAAAGCCGGTCACGTCCGAATCGTCCTCAATGCCTGCCAGCTCCCGCAGCCGCATGCCGGTCACTTCTTTTCGTGAACGTAAGGCAGCACTTCCGCCATGTTGGGCTCACGCTTGAGGTCGGGCCGAACGCCCAGCATCGGCGCGATCCGGCTGACGATCCGGCCGAACATGGGCGCCGCGTTCCAGCCGGCCGTGCGGAAGCCGTAGGTTTCAGCGGTCGCCTTGGGTTCGTCGAGCATCACCACCATCGCATAGCGAGGCTCGTCCATCGGGAAAACGCCGGCAAAGCTGGTGACCACGATACCTGCCTTCGAGTAGCGACCGCCCACGACCTTCTCCGCAGTGCCGGTCTTGCCGCCGACGCGGTAGCCGGGCGCATCGGCTTTCCGGCCCGTACCCTTGGTCACCACCAGCCGGAGTAGCGACCGCATCTTGTAGCTGGTCTCCTCACTGAACACGCGGTGGCCGGGCCCGACCGGATGACCGGAGCCGACCTTCAGCAGGGTCGCCGGGCGATACACGCCGCCGTTGAAGAGGGTCGCGTAACCGGTGGCGAGATGCAGCGGAGTAACCGCCAGGCTGTGGCCGAAGCCGATGGTCATGGTGTCGAGCGGTGTCCACTCACCACGCGGGGCCAGGGGTCGACCACGCTCCTTCAGCTCAACGCCGACTGGCTTCAGGAAGCCCATCTTCTCCAGGAAAGCCTTCTGCGCCGCGGGACCTACCTGCGCCGCGATCTGCGCCGTCCCGATGTTGGAGCTTTCCTGCATGATCTCAGCCACGGAGCAAGCCCGGCCGAACGGGTGGGTGTCGGTGATCGTCCGGCCATAGGCCTTGAGCGCGTCGGGACAGGGATACATCTGCCCCATCGACTTCACCTTGCCCATGTCCAGCGCCATGGCGACGGTGAACGGCTTGAAGGTGGAACCGAGCTCCCACACGCCCAAGGTTGCGCGGTTGAAGCGGGCTTCCGGGTCCATGTTGCCGGCGATGTTGGGATTGAGCTGCGGCAGGCTGGTCATCGCCAGCACCTCGCCGGTGTGGATGTCCAGGATGATGCCGGCCGCTCCGATCGCCGAGAAGGTCGTCTTGGCGCCCAGCAGCTCATGCTCCAGCGCCTGCTGGACTGGGCTGCTGATCGACAGCACCAGCGGCTTGCCCCGGGTCGCAGGATCGGAGAGGCGCTCGTCGAAAGCGCGCTCCATCCCAGCGGCACCATGCCCGTCGATATCGGTGAAGCCCAGCACATGGGCGCCAAGGTCGGTCTGCGGGTAGAGCCGGTCCGGCTCGCGGCTTAGCGCCAGTCCCGGCTCGCCCAAGGCATTCACCGCCTCGACCAGCCGCGGGCCGGCGCGACGGCGCAGATAAATGAAGCTCTTGCTCGAGCGCAGCAGCTGCAGCCAGGCGACCTCATCATGCTCGGGCATCAGCGCGGCCAGCTTGTTCGCCAGCACGACCTTATCGCCGATGACCTTGGGTGGCTGCAGCGCGATCGTCCAGGCGTCGATCGTTCGCGCCAGCGGCTGGCCCTCGCGGTCGACGATGTCCCCGCGCTCGGGCACCAGCGCCATGACGGTGGTCTTGCGCCCGGCATGGTCGCCGAAGGCGGCGAGATACAGCAAGCGGAGAACAA
>CADCWB010000062.1 GCA_902806295.1 uncultured Sphingomonas sp.
AAGAAATCTGAAACGCACGCGTGAAGCGGTGGCGCAATTCCCCAGCGACCCGACCGCCTTGCACTTCCTGGCCGTAATGGAACGCGCGTCGGGCAACAGCGACAGGGCGCTCCAAGCAGCGAACCGCCTCCTTGCGGCGCAACCGAACCACGGTGGCGCGCTCGTCCAGAAATCATTGGCGCTTTCGGACGGCGTGGCGCGCCTGCAAGGTGCGGCGCGAGAAGGTGCGATCAAGGAGGCGCGGGCGCTTGCCATCAAGGCAAACAAGGCGAACCCTGACGATCAACTCGCGCTGCTTGCTTATTACCAAAGTTTCAATCTGGCCGGAGTTCCGCCCACCCCAGCAGCGGTTGCGGGCTTGGTAAGGGCGGTGCAGATCGCCCCAAGGGACAACGTGGCCCGCCAATTGCTCGTCGACCGCCTCACGGCGGATCGCAAGTGGTCCGCTGCCATTGCGGTGCTTCAGCCGATCGCCAACTCCCCGCATGACTCACCGCGCCGGACGGCAGGCCGGGAGCAGATGGCTCGGCTCCAGGCAGAGCTGGCAAAGGGCTCGGCAGCCACCAAGGGCTCGTGATGCTGCGGTAACGATGCCTCAGGCGGAGCAAGCATCGAAGGACCGACTTTGCTGACCAGGTGCCGGTTGGTGGAACGCCGCGCGTACTGCTCTCGGTGAAAGCCCGAACTGCTCAAGGTCGTAATGGTGGTTCCGGTGAGCCTTCGCGGTTTGGAGGTAGCGGCCCATGGATGCGACTGTTCGCTGCGGCAGTTCCCACCCGAGGAAATCATAAACTCGGCGCATGGCTGACCGCCAATCCGCGCTGACCTCCTCGTAGCTCAGATCCAGTTGCGGCACTTGCGGGTTCGCCTGCCGAAAGCGACTCGTGCGCTCCATCCGCGAAACCGTCTTGCGGAGCCATTCCTCACCGATCGCGGCCGGGTCGACCTGGTTCGAATGGATCCGACGTTGCTGCATGACCAGTGACGCCGAGGAGCCCGCGACGGCCACCGGGTCGCGCGTGAGGCACAGCAGACGGGCGTCGGGAAAGGCGTGCAACAGGGCGTCAGGATCGGCCGTGTACTGCGGGCATTTGAGCAGCCAGGCCCGCTCGCGTCGCTCACGCCGAGCCCAGGCGTTCAGCTGCAGCAGGTGGCGGAGCTCCGTATAGACCGGGCGAGTATCGCGGGTTTCGCAGAGGCGGGCGAAGCCGGGTACGTTCCATTGCACCTCGAACTGGGCACCATGCATGGATAAGCTGAGGTGGCCGAACTCCTCCTCCGGCTGCCGCGGTCCAGTCGGATGGATGGCGTGGGTGAGCGGGTTAGCGCTTCGTAAGAAGGCGGTGATACCGGCGCTGGCCAGCAGCCGCCGGTCGCGGCCGCGCCCGAACGGCACCGGCTCCAGCGTCTCGAACAGGCGAGTGACCGCGAAGCGGGGATCGCAAGCGAGCAGGCGCTGCAAGCGCGTGGTGCCGGATCGCATCGGGCCCAGGATCACCACCGGGCGCGTAATCGGCTGATCGGCGATTTCGGGATAGCGTTCCAGCAGCCGCTCGGCGCGGCAGCGAGCGCGCAGCAGCTTGATCAACTGCCCGTTGGCGATCACCCGCCCCAATGGGCTGAGCTGAGCTTCCTGTTCGAGATCGGCCAGCAGAACACGGAAGGGCTCGCGCCAGCGGCGGCCGGGCACTCGGCCGACGCCTTCCTTCATCGCCGCATAGGCCTCGATCCGGTCGGGATCGAGAGTCGGTGGCGACCCGTGCCCGCGCGCCCATGCGCCAGCGAGCGCCTTGTTGGCATGATGGAGAAGCGGCAGCGGGGTCAACTTGCCAGGGGTAACGTCCCCTGCCCGCCCTTTGTTTCGGCTTCAAGCAGTTGGCGCTTGCGGTCCAGCCCACCGGCATAACCGCCCAGGCTCCCGTCCGAGCGAACCACCCGATGGCACGGCACCAGCACCGCCACCGGATTGGCCCCGTTGGCAGTGCCGACGGCTCTGACCGCCCCGGGCTGCCCGACCGCCGCCGCGATCTGCGCATAGCTCCGCGTCTCACCGGCCGGGATCTTGCGCAGTTCGGCCCAGACCCGTTCCTGGAAGGCGGTGCCGGCCACGTCCAACGGCAGATCGGGCATGGCAAGCGGCCGATCGATGGCATCGAGAACCTTCCTGACCAGCGAGGCCAGCGCTTCACCGCCGGGCTGGATGTCGGCCTTGGGAAAGCGGCGCCGCAACGCACCCTCGTCTTCGTCGAAGGTCAGCCGGCAGATGCCCTTGTCGGTTGCGGCAATCAGCAGCGGCCCGAGCGGGCTGTCGATCACCGCATAGCGGATCAGGATCCCACGTCCGCCTTCGCGCCAGACCGACGGGGTCATGCCGAGACGCTCACTAGCGTCCGCGTAGAAGCGGCTCGGGGCCTGGTACCCGGCGTGGTAGAGAGCATCGGTCACGCTGCTGGCCTCCTCCAATGTCGATTGAGCGCGCTTGGCCCGCAGCGCTCGGGCGTACGCCGCCGGCGAGACCCCCAAATTGCGAGTGAACAAGCGCTGGAAGTGGTGGGGCGCATAACCGACCGCTGCCGCGAGAGAGTCCAGCTGCGGAGCTTGCTCGGCGGCCTCGATCAAGCGCACCGCTTCCGCCACAGCCGTCCGATCACGCGCGACCTGGTCGGGGCGACAGCGCAGGCACGGACGGAACCCGGCCGCCCGGACCTCCGCCTCGCGCTCGAAAAATGAGACGTTCTCACGCTTGGGCCGCCGCGCGGGACAGGATGGTCGGCAGTAGATACGGGTGGTGGAGACGGCCACGAACAATCGCCCGTCGACCGTGCGGTCCCGCGCCTCGAACGCGCTCCAAGCCTGCTCGTCGGTCATTCGACCCGCTCCACTGTCGCGGCGAAGCAGCCGCGTACCGCATTGTGGGTGTGGATGTAACGAACCCGCTCGTCGGCAAGCAAGCGCCGAATGGCTGCGTCCGCCTCGCCCGGCTGAGCCAAGGTCGCGTCCATCATCAAGTCGTGGTGGTCGAACGCTCGCACGGAAAGCACGCGGCGGTTCAAGGCAGGAGGAACCGTGTCGCGATAAACCGCTGCAGCCTCTGCGCCCTCCTCGATGAAGATGGCATGCCTCGCGCGGTAAGGTCCGGTCGCAACGCTCAGATGGTTGAGCAGCAGCACCGAGCGCCCCGGCTCCACATCGTCCAGGCGTACGCGGCAGGGGAAACCAGGTTGATCGGTCACCACCATCCGTTGAGCATTGACGACCGCCAATTCGTCGACTGGCCGGCCGAACAGCGTCTGGTATGGTGCGGGATCAAGGCCGCTGATGCGATACGTCATTCCCATGTTCTGCCGCTGTGAGCACGGACGTGCATCCCGAGACTTGCGCTCAAACCGGGATCGTCAACTTGCATCGATCCTGACCCCCTGCTAACGGCCCGGCAACCCGGCGCGGGCGAGCGGTCGCATGACTGTTCTCGCCCCGCTTTGCATATCTTTGACGGAGCTTTGGGCGCGTGGAGACATCCGGCGGCATTCGAGCCAGCTTAGCGGGGCGTTATGCGTCGGCGCTGTTCGATCTCGCGCGTGACCAGCGGCAGATCGACGCGGTGTCTGGCAGCCTGGATATACTGCAGGATACCTTGGCGACCTCGGCTGAGCTGCGTGCGGTGACTAACTCGCCGCTGATTGGTCGCGACAGCGCGGGCAAGGCAGTTGCCGCGACCGCCGCTTCGCTGAAGCTCGATCCGGTGACCACGAACTTCCTCGGTGTGGTCGCACACAATGGCCGGTTGCGGCAGCTGCCGGAGATCGTGCGCCTGTTCGAGCGGCTGGCCGCCGAGCACCGCGGCGAGACCACGGCGGAAGTGACCACTGCCCGCCCGCTCGACGACGAGCAGATCGCCGCGCTGAAGACCCGCCTGGGTGAGCGCGCCGGCAACAGCGTTCGCATCGACGCTCGCGTCGACTCCTCCATTCTCGGCGGCATCGTTGTCCGGCTCGGCAGCCAGATGATCGATGCCTCGATCCGCACCAAATTGAACTCGCTAGCTACGGCTATGAAAGGCTGAACATGGATATCCGCGCCGCTGAAATCTCCCGCGTCATTCGCGATCAGATCGCGAATTTCGACGCTGACGCGCAGGTCTCCGAAGTCGGACAGGTGCTGTCCGTCGGCGACGGCATCGCCCGCATCCACGGCCTCGACAACGTCCAGGCCGGTGAGATGGTCGAGTTCGACAATGGCGTGAAGGGGATGGCCCTCAACCTGGAGAGCGACAACGTCGGCGTCGTGATCTTCGGCTCCGATTCGGAGATCAAGGAAGGCTCGACCGCCAAGCGCACCGGCACCATCGTCGACGTGCCGGTCGGCCGTGGCCTGCTGGGCCGCGTCGTCGACGCGCTGGGCAATCCGATCGACGGCAAGGGCCCGATCGTCGCCGAAGGCCGCAGCCGCGTCGAGGTCAAGGCGCCCGGCATCATTCCGCGCAAGTCGGTCCACGAGCCGGTGCAGACCGGCCTCAAGGCGCTCGACGCTCTGGTCCCCGTCGGCCGCGGCCAGCGCGAGCTGATCATTGGCGACCGGCAGACCGGCAAGACCGCCGTCGCGCTGGATACCTTCATAAATCAGAAGCAGGCCAACGCCGGCGATGATGAGGGTCAGAAACTCTACTGCATCTACGTCGCCATCGGGCAGAAGCGCTCCACCGTGGCGCAGATCGTCCGCGCGCTCGAAGAAAATGGCGCGATGGAATATTCCATCGTCGTCGCCGCGACCGCGTCGGAGCCGGCCCCGCTGCAGTTCCTGGCGCCCTACACCGGCTGCGCCATGGGCGAGTATTTCCGCGACAACGGCATGCACGCCGTGATCGTCTACGACGACCTGTCGAAGCAGGCCGTCGCCTATCGTCAGATGTCGCTGCTGCTGCGCCGTCCGCCGGGCCGCGAGGCCTACCCGGGCGACGTGTTCTACCTGCACAGCCGGCTGCTCGAGCGCGCGGCCAAGATGAACGACGCCAACGGCAACGGCTCGCTGACCGCGCTGCCGGTGATCGAGACGCAGGCGGGCGACGTGTCGGCCTACATCCCGACCAACGTCATCTCGATCACCGACGGGCAGATCTTCCTGGAGACGGACCTGTTCTACCAGGGCATCCGCCCGGCCATCAACGTCGGCCTGTCGGTCAGCCGGGTGGGCTCGGCCGCGCAGACCAAGGCGATGAAGAAGGTCGCG
The DNA here is from genome assembly GCA_902806295.1 of uncultured Sphingomonas sp. GTDB lineage: Bacteria > Pseudomonadota > Alphaproteobacteria > Sphingomonadales > Sphingomonadaceae > Sphingomicrobium. Next base: position 5,227 of record CADCWB010000062.1, read on the forward strand.
GGCTCGATCAAGCTGGAGCTGGCGCAGTATCGCGAGATGGCGGCGTTCGCGCAGTTCGGTTCGGACCTCGATGCGTCGACGCAGAAGCTGCTGGCCCGCGGCGCGCGGCTGACCGAGCTGCTGAAGCAGCCGCAGTTCCAGCCGATGCCGGTGGAGGAGCAGGTCGCGTCGATTTACGCCGGCACGCAGGGCTTCATCGACACCGTCGAAACGCGGGATGTCACGCGGTACGAGGCGGCGATGCTGAGCTACATGCGGAGCGAGAAGCCCGAGGTGCTGGCGCGGATCCGCGACACCAAGGCGCTGGATGACGAGACGGCAGTGGCGCTCAAGGATGCGCTGACGGCGTTCGGGAATCAGTTCGCTTGATGACCGCCGGGCTTCTTGCGCTGGCTCTGGCGGCGGTGCAGGCCGGATCGCCGCTGGATGGTGCGTGGGTCGTCGACCTCACGAGCAAGCCGGGGGACAAGGTCTATACGCAACCCATGAAGCTGGCGCTCGCCACTGACGGAACGGTAACCGGTAGCTTTTACCAGAGCCCGATCGTCGCGGGGCGGTGGAAGACCGATCGTGGCCGCACCTGCGTCAGCTTCCGCACCAGCGATGGAGCTGGTCCCTACCATACGTCGGCCTGCCTGGTCGGCGATCGCGTCCAGGGGCAAACCTGGGCGGAACAACGCAACTTCCTCTTCAACTGGAACGCAGAGCGCGCGAAGTAGATGGCATCGCTTAAAGCCCTCAAGATCCGCATCGGCTCGGTGAAGTCGACGCAGAAGATCACCAAGGCGATGAAGATGGTCGCCGCGGCCAAGCTGCGCCGGGCGCAGAGCAATGCGGA
>CADCWB010000063.1 GCA_902806295.1 uncultured Sphingomonas sp.
CTATCGGCCTGGCCCGATGGACAACATTCCGATGTTCGGCGACCGCAAGAACGGGCGCGCGGAGCTCGAATATCCCCACCCGCTGCTCCAGGGCATTTTGGCCGAGACCTACGGCATCTTCGTCTACCAGGAGCAGGTAATGAAGGCGGCCCAAGTTCTGGCCGGCTATAGCCTCGGCGAAGCGGATTTGCTCCGCCGAGCCATGGGCAAGAAGATTCAGGCGGAGATGGACGCCCAGCGCGCCCGATTCGTCGAGGGCTGCGCGGCCAACGACATCACGGAACGTAAGGCCAACGAGCTGTTCGACCTCATCGACAAGTTCGCCGGCTACGGCTTCAACAAGTCGCACGCCGCCGCCTACGCGCTGATCACCTACCAGACGGCCTGGCTGAAGGCGCATCACCCGGCCGAGTTCTACGCCGCGTCGATGAGCTACGACATTCACCAGACGGACAAGCTCTGCCTGTTTGCAGATGACTTGCGCCGGCTGGGACTGGAGCTGCTGCCCCCCGACGTAAACCGCAGCCGAGCCGACTTCAACGTGGAGGAGGGGAAGGTCCGCTATGCGCTCGGCGCGCTCAAGGGCGTGGGCGAGAAGGCGATGGCCGACCTCGTGGTGGAGCGGGAAACCAATGGGCCGTTCAAAGGCCTCGACGATTTCTCCGAACGCATCGATCCCCGGGTACTCAATCGCCGACAGCTGGAGAGCCTCGCCGCCGCAGGCGCTTTCGACGCGATGAATCCCGATCGGCCAACGGTGCATGCAGGCGCGGAGACGATCCTCGCCCATGCCGCTTCAGCTTATGACCAGCGCTCGAGCGGGCAGGGCGGTCTGTTCGGCGGTGCCGGCGACAGCAGCGTCGCTCCGATCCGCTTACCGCGCGACGCTCGCTGGAGCCTGTCGGAGCGGATGGCCGCCGAGCGCGAGGCCTTCGGCTTCTACTTCTCGGCGCACCCGGTCGATCATCACCGCCACCTGCTCGCCGTTCACAAGGTGCGGTCCTTCAGCGAGCTTGGCGCCGTTCCCTTGCCGACCGATGGCAGCCGTGCGGGAGCGACCATGGCCGGACTGGTTGAGGAGGCGCGGTGGCGCATCTCGCAGCGGGGCCGTCGCTTCCTGATGGCGCGACTGTCCGACTCCTCCGGGCAGTTCGACGCCACGGTGTTCGACGATGACGCTGCCGCCGCGGTCGAGGCGGCGGCCAAGGCCGGGCAATCCGGACTGCTGTCGGTCGAGCTCGACCGCAAGCCAGGCGAGGAGCAACCCCGGGTCACAATTCGCAAGTTCCAGCCGCTCGAGGAGCTTGCGAAGCGGAGCCGCCTAGAGACGATTATCCGCGTTGACGATCCCACCCAGGTGCCCGCCCTGGCGGCTGAGCTGGCCCGCGCCGAAGGCGGCGGCACCGGCCTCGTTCGCCTGATCACCCGCCTTGCCGACGGGCGCGAGGCCGTGCTGCTGCTAGGCAAGAATTATCTGCTCGACGCCGAACTGGTAGCCCGGCTGGAGCGGATCACAGGTGAGGGGACAGTGTCGATCGATGTCGCCGAACCCTTGCGCCTGGTCGGCTAACGAGAAAGGCGGAGCAAGCTTGCGCTCGCCCCGCCTCCGTCAACCTCAGCCTTTTGGTAGAATTGCTTAAGCGCTAACGCGCTTAGAGCATCTTCATGCCTTCCTTGTTCATCAGGCCGGTAATCTTTTTGTTCTGCTCTTCACTGAGACCTTCCTTGAAGCGCGGATAAACCTGCTCTTCTTCCATGCGGGCATGCTGCTCGATCAGGTCGCGGAATTCACGCACCCGCACCAGGAACTCGGGGCTGTCCTTGGGCATGTTTTCAAGCTCGTAGAGGAAGGTCTTCACATAGCCATGCTCATGCTCGAGATGGTCGGCGTCGACCGTCTCATTCGCCTGACGCAGGGCGGGATAGACCACTTGCTCTTCCTGATGCGCATGCTTGTTCAGCGCATAATGGATGGTCTTCACCAGCGAGGCACGCTTGGCGGTTTCGTCGTCGTCGGTGGCGAGCAGCAGGTCGAACTTGGCCAGCGTCGCTTTGTGCTCGATCTTCAGGATCTCGTCCCACTGACCGCCGGCCATTGCTGATTCGGACTGTTGCATCAGGAACTTGCGCGCCCAGTTCGCGCCGATGCCGATCACGGCTCCGGCTGCAAGGGCGCCGAGCAGCGGCCCGGCGTTGTTGCCTGAGGCGAAGTCAAACGCGCTCTTCTCGCCCGTCCGCGTGGTCTTGCGTTCGCGGCGCTCATTCGTTGAGCGAGTGCGGTCACGGTTGTCGGTGCGCGTAGCCATATTTGTCTCTCCTGTCGGAAGGTGTTGGCGGTCCAACGGACAGGCAGGCAGCGGCGTTCCTGTTGCGAGCGGTTAGCAGCTAGAGGCTGTTCGCCTCGGGTGTGACCAGTTCTTCTGGAACCGGCGGCTCCTCAAGCGGCTGCGGCTCTGGCGCTGGTTCTTCCGCAGCTGCCGGTGGCGGTTGCTCGTCCAATGGAGCGGGCGCCTCCGGCAGCTCGCGGACGACCTCCTCCACCGGCGGAAGCGGCCGGGCACTTTCATATTCCTCGCCGGGCAGCTTGGCCGGCTTGCGGCTTGGCGGCGGGGCCTTGTTGGCAGGAGCGGTGGCGCCGCGGTAGACGCAGGCGTCCAGCCGGTCCCGTGCCACCACGCCGATGCGGGCGCTAATCGAATCGCCGTAGCGGCGAGTGAAGCCCTTGGGCGACTTGGCGCCCCGCTCCTTGGGCAAGGGCAGCACGGCGGCGATCCTTGCCGCTTCCTGCCGGGTCATCGCACTGGCGTCATGAGCATAATAGCGCTGGGCGCCGGCATTCACGCCATAGGTGCCGATGCCGGTCTCCGCGACATTGAGGTAGACCTCCATGATCCGGCGCTTGCTCCAAATCTGTTCGGCCAGCAGCGTGAACCAGGCTTCGAACCCCTTGCGAACGTAACCGCCTCCTTGCCACAGGAAGACGTTCTTCGCCGTCTGCTGGCTGATGGTGGAACCGCCGCGAATGCGCCCGCCCGAGGCGTTGCGCTTCATCGCATCCTCGATCGCCTCGAAGTCGAACCCGGAGTGCTGGCAGTATTTGCTGTCCTCCGCCGCGATTGCCGCCCGGACCATATCCCGGTCGATCCGGTCGAGGCTCATCCAGTCGCGGTTGGCTCCGCGCCCCGCGACCAGATCGCCCACCATGGTGACGGTAAGCGGCGGGTTGATGAAGCGGTACGCGACCACCCACAATGTCGAAAGAATCAGGAAGGCGAGGACCAGCTTGAGCAGGAACAGCAGCACCCGCGCCGGCAGCGATCGACGGGACACACGCTTGCGCTTGTAGGCGGGAACTGCGGGGGAAGAGCGACGAGCCACCAAGCGGCGCTAGCGGGCGGCCACGAACCTGTCGAGCGGTGGGCGACGCTGCCCAGCGAAGCTCAAATTCGTTAGTCCTGAGACTGGCCTAGTCGCGCGGCGCTGCGGTCATAGCTCTCGGCCATCGACCGGAGAACCTCCGACGCCTGCCTGTCCGAAACTCCAGCCGCGAGGCGGCGGCATCGCGCGGCTTGGCCGGCCAACGTCGCGGCGTCCGCCGGGCCGCTCTCGCTTATCTGTGGTTGGGGGTTAGTAGCCACGAAGTCACTCAACCTGCAGTTCACTTGAATAAAGCACCGAACACTAAAATGCCTGATGCTCTGTCGGGTTCCCGACTCTGCGCGAGAGCCGCGAACTGTGTTGCTGGTGCAACAGCTCTTAGAGCGCCACCTCGGCTTGGTTCGCGCGCTGATGATCCTTGCCCGGGTCTCGCCCGATCATCCGCAAGGCCGCGGCGACCAGCGTTGCACCAGCTTCCGATTTCCAGATTTCCGCATTGCTGGTGTCGAACCGGACTAACTGCAGGTCGGGATCTTCCTTCCCTTCCTTGTACCAGCTGGCGACGAACGGATTCCACAGCTTCTCGACCAAGGCGCGATCCTCGATCGGCTCCAGCGTGCCGTGGATGTGGGCGAAAAGATCATGCCCCTTCGAGACATAGGTTGCGACTGCCCGGTTGTTCTGGGCCAGACCCTTCACCAGCGCCTCGGATTTGGCACCGAAGAAGTAGATGGTGCCGCCATCCTTCTTGTCGGCACCGTCGGGCGCGTCGACCTGCGCGGTCCAGGGGCGGGTGCGGCTATCCTCGACGCCTTGCAGACCTATCATGACAAACGGAGAGCTCGCTAGCTCCTTCCAGAACAGCTCCTTCAGTTCCTGTTCGCGCTCCGCGTCCGCCATGATTCTCTCCGTCGATATGGGTTTCAGAACCGAACGGTGAAGGGCAGGGGAGGTTCCCTCGCCTAGCGCAGGCGCTTGGCAAGTAGCCCGGCGCCCGATGTCTCCTTGACATCGAACTCCGGAAGAGACCTGATGAGGTCGGACAAGCTTCGGAAGCCATAGTTGCGAACCGAGAAGCTGGAGACCTGCTTGGCTCTTTGTCCAATCTCGCCAAGGGAAGCATAGCCGTCAGCGTTCCGCTTCGAAGCTTTCCAAGCTTCTCCTAGAAGAATGATAAGCTGCGGATCGACCTCTCCGTCCGCTGCCGGTTCCTGTGTTGCCTCGTGTTCGCTGATTGTTTCGGGCGGGCGATCGAGATGGATAAAGCGGTGGCAAGCATTCTGAAAACTGATCGGCGCCTTCTGCGTGCCAAAGCCATAGACGATTATCCCATTCTCCCGAATGCGTTGAACGAGCGGTAGGAAATCGCTGTCGCTCGACATTATCCCGAAGCCTTGCACTCGTTCGCGGTGAAGCAGGTCCATGGCGTCGATAACCATGCGCATGTCGGTGGCGCTTTTGCCTTTCACGACATCGAATTGCTGAACCGGCAAGATGGAATGCTCCATCGTGAGGTTGCCCCAGCCTTTCAGCGCTGGCTTCTGCCAATTGCCGTAGGCCCGCCGAATGTTGATGGTGCCGAGCTCGCCGAGCACCAGCAGTACTTCGTCGAGGTGGTCGGGCGAAGCATTGTCGGCGTCGATCAGCAGCGCGATGTTCGGCTCATCGCTCATGAGGCGGCCGCACCCTCGGCAATCTCGCGGAACGTCCCGGCTTGCTCATCGAGCTCCCACAGGCGCCCGTCGGCAATCGCGAAGTAACAGCCGTAAAGCTTCAGGGTGCCTGCACCTTCGCGTTCGGCCACGAACGGGAAGCTCCGCAAGTTATCGAGGCTGGTGCGAATGCCTTCGAGCTCCAGCGCCCGTTGGGGATCCTCGGCGCCGCTGGCCCTCACCCGCTCCAGCGCGGGATCGAGCAGCGCGATCCAGCGATCGATAAAGGTCCGGTCGGGATCGCCGTGACCACCCAGCGCGGCGCTGATCCCGCCGCAGGCGCCATGCCCCATTACCACGATGTGTCGCACGTTCAGCTTGGTCACGGCAAACTCAAGCGCCGCACTGACGCCATGCAGGCCGCCGCCCTGCTCGTAGGTCGGCACCAGGTTGGCAACGTTGCGCAGGATGAAGGCTTGGCCGGGCTCGGTGTCGAAGATGGTCGCTGGATCGACCCGGCTGTCGCAGCAGCCGATGATCATCACGGGCGGCGCCTGGCCGGTGGCGAGCGACGCCCAGCGCCGGCGCTCCGCCTCGTAACGGCCGGAACGGAAGCGATCATAACCATGCAGCAAGGCGCGAAACTCAGGCACTAGAAGCGATCTCCGCGGACAACTTCGACATCGGTAATGGCCAGCAGCAGCCGATGGCTGGTGAGCAGGGGGGCGATCGCCTGCACCAGGGCGTCGGCGCGTTCGGCCGACGCGATGGACCACAGCAGTTGCTTAGTCTCCGCCCCGGTCAGCCGCTCCTCGCTCCACTGCCCGGTTCTCCCGCTGCCCGACAAAGCGGGCACCACGGTATGGCCGTGGATCCCGGCTTCGGCGAGCGCGGCCACCACCCGCGGCATCAGCGGACCGTCGGCGAGTATCTCGATCTTCTTGCGGGTAACGGTCTGCATAGCGGGGTCAGCCTAACACTCGGGCGAGGGCTGCGAACAGGGGAATGCCTACCACGATGTTGAAGGGGAAGGTGATCCCCAGGCTCATCGACAGGTAGATGCCAGGGTCGGCTTCGGGCAGCGCCAGCCGCATGGCTGCGGGAACCGCGATGTAGGAGGCACTGGCGGTTAGGATGCCGAGCATCGCCGCCGTGGGTTGATCAAGGCCCAGCATGCTGCCGATCAGCACGCCCACCACTCCGTTGATCAGCGGCAGTGAAATGGCGAGCGCGCCCAACCTCATTGTTAGGGCGCGTGTCCCGAGCAGCCGGCGCGCCGCAATTAGTCCCATGTCGAGCAGGAACAGGCACAATATGCCCTTGTAACCCACCTCGAACACCGGGGCGACCGGCGCGATGCCCGCTTTCCCGGCGATCAGGCCGATCAGGAAGCTGCCGACCAGCAGCACCACCGAACCGTTGAGGAACACCTCGTGCAGCAGCCCGCCGCCGGGCGTCGCTACGGCCGGTTGCGGCCGCCCGCGCCGAGCCAGCGCCAGCCCGGCAATGATCGCGGGCGTTTCCATCAAGGCCAGCACCGCCGCCATGTAGCCGGGCACGAGCAGCCCTTCGCCCTTCAGCAGCTCATTCGCAGTGATGAACGTCACCAGGCTGACCGAACCATAGTGTGCCGCCACCGCCGCGGCATTGGTCCGGTCGAGCCGACCGAGACTCCGCAGCAGCCAGAAAGCGGGCAGGGGCAGCAGAAAGGAGAGGGCGATGCCCGCCGCTGCGCTGACGCCGAGGTCCGCAGTGTAGCCGCTCTCTGCCACCGACACTCCACCCTTCAGGCCGATGGCCGCCATCAGGTAAATCGCCAATCCCTTGGCGATCGCCTCGGGGATGGCAAGGTCCGAACGGGCAAAGCCGGCCGCCAGTCCCAGAATGAAGAACAGGATGATCGGTGAGGTGAGTGTATCTGCGATCAAGTGGCGCCCCCGCTTGCCTAGGCTCGGCTAGAGCGGCGAGGGAAACTTGGCAATGGCCCGCTTTCCTGAACGCTGCACAACGAGGATACGGATACGGAACGAACTCGCGGCTTGGACGCTGAAGCTGGCAGGGCAGGTGGGCAATGGAGGAGTTCAGGCGATGAAAAAGGCTTTAATGGCGGCGGCGCTGATGACCGGTATGTCGGTCAGCGGATGCGCGACCAGCGGCTATGGCGATCCTTACTATAATCGTGGCCAGACGCAGGCCGGTCAGGCCGCAACCGGCGCGGCGGTTGGTGCGCTGGGCGGTGCCGCGGTGGGCGCGATTCTGCCGGGCGTGTCGCCGATCGGCGGCGCCATCGCCGGTGGTATCGCCGGTGCGGTGCTCGGCGCCGTGGTCAACGGTCGCCAATACTACCGTGATACCCGCGGCAGCTGCTACTATGTCGATCGTGAAGGCCGTCCGATCTACGACTACAACGCGCGCTGCTAGTCGGCCCGCATGAGAGTGGGGGTGGCACTGGCCGCCCCCACTCGCTATCTGCGCCGGCATGAACGCACCGGCCGCTCTTCCCAAGCAGCGAAAGCCCGACTGGATTCGGGTCAAGGCCCCGATCGGCCCTGCTTTCTCCCAAACTCGCGATCTCATGCGATCGCTGAACCTCGCCACCGTCTGCGAGGAAGCCGCTTGCCCGAACATCGGGGAATGCTGGACCAAGAAGCACGCCACGGTGATGATCCTGGGCGACACCTGCACCCGGGCCTGCGCCTTCTGCAACGTCAAGACCGGCATGCCGCGCGCCGTCGATCCGCTGGAGCCGGAGCATGTCGCCACGGCAGCGGCCGAGCTTGGGCTCGAGCACATCGTGGTCACCTCGGTCGATCGCGACGACTTGCCTGACGGCGGCGCGTCCCAATTCGTCAAGGTCATCCAAGCGCTGCGCCGGCTGACCCCCAACACGACCATTGAGATTCTCACCCCCGACTTCCGCAACAAGTCGGAAGCGGCGGTCGCGGCCATCGTCGAGGCCGGTCCGGACGTGTACAACCACAACCTTGAGACGGTGCCGAGGCTCTACCCGACCATTCGGCCGGGCGCGCGCTATTATGCCTCGCTCCGGCTGCTGGAGAGCGTCAAGCGTCAGGCCCCGCATATCTTCACCAAGTCCGGCGTGATGGTCGGCCTTGGCGAGCAGCGCCTGGAGGTGCATCAGGTCATGGACGACATGCGCTCGGCCGGGATCGACTTCCTGACCATGGGCCAGTACCTCCAGCCAACCCCGCGTCATGCCAAGGTGGACGAGTTCGTCACTCCCGACGCCTTCAAGGCCTATACTTCGATTGCCCGCGCAAAAGGGTTCCTGCTGGTCGCAGCGTCGCCGCTGACCCGCTCGAGCTACCATGCCGGGGACGACTTCAAGAGGATGCAGTCGGCCCGTGCGGAGCAGTTGGCGAGGAGCGCGCGTTAGTTCGCCCATGCCGCGCCACTCCGAGCACAAGCATTTCCCCTACACCCCCGAGCAGCTGTTCGATCTGGTCGCAGACGTTAAGCGTTACGACGAGTTCCTGCCGTGGGTCACCGCCGTGCGCGTCCGCTCGTCGTCCGAGGCGGAAACCGTTGCCGACCTGATCGTCGGCTTCAACGCCTTCAAGGAACGCTTCACCAGCCGGGTCCAAAAGGAGCGGCCAGGCCGGATCGTGGTCGATTATCTCGAAGGGCCGCTCAAATATCTGCACAATGAGTGGCGGTTCGAACCAGCCAGCGGAGGCGGCACCGACGTCCACTTTTCGGTCGACTTCGCCTTCAAGTCGCGCATCTTCGAGGCGATCGCCGGCGCAATGTTCGATCGGGCGCTCCGCAAAATGATCGGCGCGTTCGAAAGCCGCGCCATTGCCCTCTACGGGATCGGCGTTTCGGCCTGAGGGTCCAGCAGCTCCAGCGCACAGATCGCCGCTTTCAGCCGAATGCCGGATCGCCCGCCGTCGGGGTCGAACTGCTTGCTGTCCGCAACGACCTTGTCGGGATTGTCATCGCGCTCGGCCCTCGCGAACACCACCGTCCCGACGGGTTTCGATGCCGAACCGCCGCCCGGCCCGGCGATGCCGGTGATCGCCACGGCGACATCGGCTCCGGAAGCGTTCAGCGCTCCTCGAGCCATCGCCCAGGCCGTGGCGACGCTCACCGCCCCGAACGTTCCGACCACATCCTCGTTGACCCGCAGAGACGCCATCTTGGCCTCGTTGGAGTAGGTGACGTAACCGGCCAGAAAGACGTCGGATGAGCCGGCGATCTCGGTCAGCGCGGCGCTGACGAGCCCGCCCGTGCAGCTCTCGGCCACCGCGACCGTCCGCCCGACCGCCCGGTTTGCCTCAATGACCTCGCGTGCCTTGTCGACCAATTTGGCGGGCAGCAGATAGTCCATCAATCCGGCTCCATCCTTATGGTCGCCACGGCTTGCGCGGCGATGCCCTCGCCCCGGCCGGTAAACCCCAGACGCTCGGTCGTGGTTGCCTTGATGCTGACTTGGCCAACAGAAACCTTAAGGATCTCCGCCACCCGCATCCGCATGGCGGAACGATGCGGACCGATTTTCGGTGCCTCGCAAATCACCGTGCAGTCCACATGATCGATGATCCCGCCCTTGCCGCGGATCAGCTGCGCGGCATGCGCCAGGAACCGATCGGAGCTCGCGCCCTTCCACTGCGGGTCGGACGGGGGGAAGTGCTGGCCGATATCGCCTTTGGCCGCCGCACCGAGCAGCGCGTCGGTGATCGAGTGCAGCACGACGTCGGCATCGCTGTGCCCGGCGAGTCCCTGCGGGTGGTCGATGCTGATCCCGCCCATGATCAACGGACCGGGCCCGCCAAAAGCGTGCACGTCGAAACCCAGACCGGTCCGGGTCACCAGCCTGGAAGCGACGATCCTTTCCATTCGATTCCAATCGTCTTCGGTCGTCACCTTCGACAGCATCTCACTTCCGGCCACTGTTGCTACCTTCAATCCAGCCACCTGCATCACCGAGGACTCATCGGTGGCGAGCCGGGTACCAGCCTCGTCTATGGCGAAGCGCAGATCATCCAGGTGAAAGGCTTGCGGCGTTTGCACCCGCACCAGGTTGGCCCGGTCCACCGTGCCGCGCAGTTCGCGGTCGCCCGTCGCCAGCGTGTCTGCAACCGGCAGCACCGGCACTGCTCCGTCCGCCCCTTCGAGCGACCTCAGCAATCGATCGATGACTTCCGGCGGGCAGAAGGGGCGGGCGGCGTCATGAACCAGGACGATGCCTTGGGGAACAACCGCTAATCCGGCCCGCACGCTGTCCGCGCGTTCCTGGCCGCCGATCACGGTAACCACGTCCAGGCCGTCGAGCGACGCATCCGCCAGCGGCTGCTGCCCGGCGCCGATCACCGCCACCACATGGCCGACCCTGGGGTGACGCAGCATCCCCTCGACGGCGTGGCGCAGCAGCGGCTTGCCGCCCAGCACCCGATATTGCTTGGGCATGCCGCCGCCCAAGCGCGCTCCGCTGCAGGCAGCGACGATCAAGGCGGTGACGGGCTCCATCGGGCCGCGCCTTGCCCGGAGAGGCCGTCTCCTGTAAAGGCGCTGGCCTCCCATGACCTCCTACAAGCCCATCACGATCGGCCCGGTCCGCATCGACGCGCCGGTGATCCTGGCACCGATGACCGGCGTCACGGACCTGCCATTCCGCCGCATGGTCAAGCGCTATGGGGCTGGGCTGACAGTTAGCGAGATGATCGCCAGCCAGGCGATGATTCGCGAGACGCGCCAGAGCCTGCAAAAGGCAGCGTGGGACCCGGCAGAGGAACCGGTCAGCCTGCAGCTCGCCGGCTGCACCCCGCTCGAAATGGCCGAGGCTGCCAAGCTCAACGAGCAGCGCGGCGCGGCGATCATCGACATCAACATGGGCTGCCCGGTCAAGAAGGTCGTCAACGGCGATGCCGGTTCGGCTCTGATGCGCGACCTGCCGCTGGCCGCCTCGATTATCGAGGCCACAGTCAAGGCGGTGAGGGTGCCGGTGACCGTGAAGATGCGGATGGGCTGGAACCATGACAGCCTCAATGCGCCGGAACTCGCCCGCATCGCGCAGGATCTCGGCGCCCAGATGATCACCGTTCACGGCCGCACCCGGTGCCAGATGTACAAGGGCTCGGCGGATTGGACGTTCGTGCGCTCGGTCAAGCAGGCGGTGACCTTGCCGGTGATCGTCAACGGCGACATCAACAGCCTGCCCGACGCGCGCGAGGCGTTGGCGCAGTCCGGTGCCGATGGCGTGATGATCGGCCGCGGCGCCTACGGCAAGCCATGGCTGCTGGGGCAGGTCATGGCTGACCTGACCGGCGCGGCGCGCCCGGAGCCCGGCTTGGACGAGCAGCTTGCGATCGTCCTGGAGCAATATGACGCCATGCAGTCACTCTACGGCGTGCAGACCGGCGTCAATCTCGCCCGCAAGCACATCGGCTGGTACACCAAGGGGCTGAACGGGTCGGCCGAGTTCCGCAATCGGGTCAACAGCCAGGACGATCCTGCCGTGGTCGTCGCCATGCTGCGTGAGTTCTACGCACCCTGGCTGACCCGGGCAGCCGCCTGAAAAACTTAGCGCTGCTCGCAACAACTGTGTTCTTTAGGCAACGGAGCCGTGCTAGAGCGCGCTGCGATGGACGCCCGCACCGCCGGTTCTAAGCTTTCAGACCAGCCGCCCAGCTTGCGCCGCTGGCTGGCCGCCGAGCGGGAGAACGGGCGCTTCTATCGTGTTGCCGAGCTGGTCACCGCGGTCGTGCTGATCGTTATGCTGGTGAGCAGTTTCTCCGTCCTGCGCGGCGGCGATCCTGGCTCCATGCTCTCGCCGCCGCTGATCGCTCTGCTGCTGGTCGCCAATCTGATCCCTGCCATCGTGCTGATGGTGCTGCTGAGCCGGCGCGTCGCCTTGCGACGGGCGGAGCGGGGCGGGCTCGGTACCGGCATGCTGCACACCCGGCTGGTGGCGCTGTTCTCGGTCATTGCCGCCGTGCCGACCGTGCTGGTGGCGATCTTCGCCTCGCTGCTGTTCCAGTCGGCGCTGAGCTTCTGGTTCTCGGACAAGGCGCGGGGGATGCTTGAGAACAGCGTCCAGCTCGCGCGCGGGACCTACGACCAGGAGGTGGAGCGGGTCGCGCTCGAGACGACCACCATGGCGTCGGATCTTGCGACGAAGTATTTGCCCGCCCTCTCGTTGACCGACCCGCGGTTTGCGGAGGCTTTTGCGCGCTATCAGGTTCTGCCGCGGGAGCTGAGCGAAGGCATCATCTTCACCGTGGGCGAGGATGGAGTCATCCGGACTCAGGTTCTGGTCAATCCCTACGACCGCGACCTCGCCAAGGCAGTCACACCGGCCAAGCTGGCCCAGCTAAACCGCGGCAAGTCCGTGGTGGAGGTTTCCAGCTCCGACCGGGTCGGAGCCCTTACGAGACTCGCCTACGGGCCTAACACCTACCTCTACGCCGCACGAGTGTTCGACCCCGAGTTCCGGGAGCAGATGGCTCGGGCCGACGACGTGCTGGACGACTATCAAGACCTGATTACCCGCAGCCGACTGAACCAGCTGCGCTTTAACGCCGCACTGCTGGTCGGCGCCCTAGTGATCGTCGGTCTTGCCATCTTCGTCGCACTTCGCATCGCCGACCGCTTGGTCCGGCCGGTGGGCGAACTCGTCAACGCCGCCGGCCGGGTGGAAGAGGGGGACTTCTCCACGCGCGTTCCGATCGAGAAATCGGATGACGAGATCGGCGTCCTTGCAGCGGCGTTCAATCGGATGACCGGGCGCTTGGAGGAGCAGACCGGCGCGCTGCGAGCAGCGAACACTCAGCTCGATACCCGCCGAGCGTTCATCGAAGCGGTGCTGGGCAGCGTAACCGCGGGCGTGATCGCGCTCGATCTCGACCGGCGCATCCTGCTGATTAATCGTTCGGCGAGTGCCTTGCTGCAGCACGGTGAGGCAATGCCGGAGGGCCGGACTCTGGGCGAGGTCAATCCAGAGCTGGAAGAGTTCCTGTGCGGCGACAAGCGGGAGGCGGACGTCCTGGTCCAGTCCGAGCACGGCCAGCGCACCCTGGCAGTCAAGCGCGTCCGCTATTCCGACGGCGTGGTCTTGACCTTCGACGACATCACCGACCAGCTCGCCGACCAGCGCCGCGCGGCCTGGTCCGACATCGCGCGGCGGATCGCGCATGAGATCAAGAATCCGCTGACCCCGATCCAGCTTGCCGCCGAGCGCCTCCAGCGCCGCTACGGCAAGGAAATCCAGAGCGATCCGGAGACCTTCGGCCGCCTGACCGAAACCATCGTTCGGCAAGTGGGCGACTTGCGCCGCATGGTGGATGAGTTCTCCAATTTCGCGCGTATGCCCAAGCCCGTGTTCCGCGATGAGAACGTGCACGACATCGCGCGCACCTCCTTGTTCCTGCACGAGGTGGCTCACCCCGGCGTAAGCTTCAGCCTGGAACCGCCCGCTGCCGACATCCGCATGATCTGCGATCGCCGGCAGCTGGCCCAGGCGTTGACCAATGTGGTCAAGAACGCGGTCGAGGCGATCGAGGCGCGCCGGAACCGGGGCGAGCATCACTTCGACGGCGACCGGGTGGCGCTTTCGATCCGCGACAGCGAAGCGCAGTTGGTAATGGAGGTCACGGACACCGGCGTCGGCCTGCCGGAGGAGCGTGACCGCCTCACCGAGCCCTACATGACTACGCGAGTCCGCGGCACTGGCCTTGGTCTCGCCATCGTCAAGAAGATCGTCGAGGAACATGGCGGTGAGATCGCGTTCCTCGATCGTTCCGGCGGCGGGACCCATGTGCGGATCGCGTTCGACAAGGCTCGTCTGGCGCTGCTCGCCGCCGCGGCCGATACCGACGATGCTGACCCTGAACCGAGCTAGAGAAAAACGAGGAGCCTGAACGCATGGCGTTGGAAGTGCTGGTGGTGGACGACGAGGCGGACATCCGCGAGTTGGTGGCGGGCGTGCTGGAGGACGAGGGCTATGCCGTCCGCTCGGCCGCCAACAGCAGCGAGGCGCTGGACGCCATTGCGGAGCGCCGGCCCAGCCTGGTGCTGCTCGACGTCTGGCTGCAAGGTTCCCGCCTCGATGGGCTCCAGTTGCTCGAAGAAGTCAAGCGACGGGACCAAACATTGCCTGTGCTGATGATCTCGGGGCACGGCAATCTCGACACTGCGGTAGCGGCCATTCGCGAAGGCGCGATCGACTTCATCGAAAAGCCGTTCGAGGCCGAGCGATTGCTTCATCTGGTTGGACGCGCGACGGAGACCGACCGGCTCCGGCGCGAAAACGCGTCCTTGCGCGAACGGGCGGGGCATGACGAGCAGCTCAACGGATCGTCGGTCGCCATCAACACGGTGCGAGCCACGCTGAAGCGGGTTGCGCCGACTGGCAGCCGAGTGATGATCACCGGGCCAGCGGGGGTGGGGAAGGAGATCGCTGCGCGCACCATCCACGGCTGGAGCACGCGAGCTTCCGCCCCATTCATCGTAGTCTCCGCGGCCATGATGGAGCCCGAGCGGGTGGAGGAGGAACTGTTCGGCAGCGAGGGCGATGGCGCGGCCCGCCCCGGTCTGCTGGAGCAGGCTCATGGCGGCACGCTGTTCCTGGATGAGATCGCGGATATGCCGCTCACCACCCAAGGCAAGATCCTGCGAGTCCTGACTGACCAGAGTTTTACCCGGGTAGGCGGTGCGCGGCCGGTCAAGGTGGACGTGCGGGTGCTGTCCGCGACCGCGCGGAACCTTCAGGAGGAGATCGCCAATAGTCGCTTTCGCGAGGACCTCTATTACCGGCTGAACGTCGTTCCCGTGCGCATCCCGCCGCTGCGTGAGCGGCGCGAGGATATTCCAGAAATCGCCAGCCACTACTTGGCCCGTTTCGCCTCCGACCGCCGGGTGTTGGCTCCCGGCCTGTCCGATGAGGCCGTGGCGGCACTGCAGGCGCACGATTGGCCCGGCAATGTCCGCCAGTTGCGCAATATCATGGAACGGACCATGATCTTGGCGCCCACGGAGCGCCTCGGTCGGATCGATGTCGACCTGCTTCCGCCTGAGGTGCTGGAGGGCGGTGGGTCGACCGGGCTCAACAGCAACACTCTCTCGATTATGGGTTCTCCGCTCCGGGAAGCCCGAGAAAGCTTCGAGCGCGAGTATCTTCGTGTTCAGATCAGACGTTTCTCCGGCAACATCTCGCGCACGGCATCGTTCATCGGGATGGAACGGTCCGCTCTTCACCGGAAGCTCAAGGCGCTGGGGCTGGGGGAAAAGGGCACGGCCGGCGAAGAATAAGAAGGCGTCATGAGAATTGCCCGACAAGCCACTCAGTTTACAAGATCATTTCCTCAACAGCCTGCGCCGATCGCGCACCTCTGTGACAATCTTTTTGGTCAAGGGAGTAAAGCTGCAGGGCGTAATCACCTGGTTCGACGCTTTCTCGCTTTTGCTCCGGCGCGATGGAATCAGCCAGCTGATCTACAAGCACGCCATGTCGACGATCATGCCCGCCGACCCGCCGGCTGACCTCGAGCTCGACGGTTTTCGTGGCGAGCGTGTGACGCAAGGCAGGGCGACGCTGCAGGACCGCTTTCTCGCCGCTGCCATCCGTGAAAATGAGGCCATGACCGTGTTCTTGGTCAACGGCGTCATGCTGCAAGGCGAGGTAATCGCGTTCAACCGCTTCTCGATGCTACTCGGGCGGCGTGGCCAGCTACAGTTGGTCTACAAGCACGCGGTGTCCACCATGCAACCGGCGCGTCCGCTCCCGCTGGACGACTCTGACGAGGGCGGAAGCGGCAAATGAGCGGTTTCAGTCGCACGAACGAAGACGGCGTTTCCCGCGGCGAACATGCGCTGCTGGTTCTGCCGGATCGGAACAGCGAGGCCAACGCACGAACGGTCGAAGCCCGGCTCAACGAAGCGGCAGGTCTCGCGGAGGCGATCGGCATCGACGTGCTCGGACGGCGCTCCTTCCGGATTCGACAGCCGCGACCGGCTACCCTGTTCGGCAAAGGGCAGGTGGAGGAGATCGCCTCGCTTGTGAACGAACATGAGGCCGCATTGCTGATCGTC
>CADCWB010000064.1 GCA_902806295.1 uncultured Sphingomonas sp.
GCCGAACAGGGCTTCGCCATGGCCGAGCAGGGCGCCGCCCTCGTGGATGTGGGGGGCGAAAGTACCCGGCCAGGCGCCAAGCCGGTGTGGGAGGGTGACGAGATCGACCGGGTTCGGCCGATCATCCAGGCGCTCGCGGCGGGCGGGATCGCAGTCTCGGCCGACACGCGTAAGGCAGTAGTCATGGAAGCGGCTCGTTCAGCGGGCGCGCATCTGATCAACGACGTTTCTGCGCTCACCTGGGACCACCGCGCGGCCGAGGTTGTGGCTTCCACCGGGCTGCCGGTGATCCTGATGCATCATCAGGGCAAGCCGGAGACGATGCAGGAGAACCCCAGCTATCCACGCGGCGCCCTGGTCGAAGTCTGGTTGTGGCTGGAAGAGCGCATCGCCGCCGCGCAAGCCGCCGGGATCGCGCGCAACCGCATCTTGGTCGATCCGGGCATCGGCTTCGGCAAGTCCGTCGCGCATAATCTGGAGCTGTGCAACGGCCTTGCCGCGCTGCACGGGCTCGGCTGCCCCCTCGTGTTCGGCGCCAGCCGCAAGAGAACCATCGGCGCACTCCACAACGAAGCGCCAGCCGATCGCCGTCTTGGCGGAAGCATAGCACTGGCGATCAAGGCAGCAGAGCAGGGCGCGCAGCTGATCCGCGTTCACGACGTTTACGACACGGTTCAAGCGTTGAAGGTCTGGCGCGGGCTGCGCGACCAGGCGCTGACTCCACGAACTCGCTAGAGCAGATAGCCGCCGTCGCTGACGAGTACGCTGCCGGTGATGGTCGCCGCGGCGTCGGATAGCAGAAAGGCGATTTGCCCGGCGATCTCCTCCGGCTTGGCAAAGCGGCCAGGGGGCGTGCCGTGCGCAGCAATCTCGGCGAAGGCTTGGTCGCGTCCGATCTCGGCCGCGCGGGCGTTGAACTCCGGGCTTTCCCACAGCGGCGTCTCGGTTCCACCTGGTGCGATAACGTTGACCCGCACCTTGCGCGCCGAATGCTCCTTCGCCGCCACCCGAGCGAGCTGAATCAGACCGGCCTTGCTGGCGGCGTAGGCAGCAATGCCCGGCTCCGCCTTGAAGCTCGCTGTCGAGGCCACGCACACGATCGAGCCGCCGTCGCGGATGGCTCTCAAGGCGGCCTGCAAGGCCAGGAAGGCACCATCCAGATTGGCGGACAGTACGCGGCGCCATTCGGCAAACGATGAATCCGTCACGGGCGCGACGCCGGCTACACCGGCCGCAATGACTGCGTGGTCGAGCCTGCCAAGCTGGGCCCGCTCCCACAGCAGCGGGTCGGCGACATCGCCCTCCAGCCGCTCCGCAGCGCACAGCACCTCGGCTTGCGCCAGCTTCTCTCGATCTCGATCAACCAGGACCAATCGGGCGGCTCCGTGGGCGGCGAGATGCTGCGTGGTCGCCAAGCCGATCCCTGATGCTGCTCCCGTCACCAGCACCGCTCGATTGGCAAAGCTCATTGTTCTTGCCTGCGGAACACGACCACCATGGGCCCAAGCTCGACGAAGCTGTCCTGCCGCCCCGCGGCGGGATCCCACAGCGAACTGACCGAACCATCGAAGTAGAGCGCATCTTGCGCCTTCACTCGATCCCGAAGGAAGCGCGCGAACTTGCCGAAGCTGACCAAGTCATCGGATATCACGAACGTCGCGGTTCCATCAGGCGCGATGCCTACCCCATTGCGGACGTAGCGGCTCTGGCCGTCCGCATCGAACTTGGGGTGGAGCTTGCCGTCGATCACCAGCATCGGCCCGGACTGTGTGGCAAAGGCAATGTCCTTGGCAGGTTGATACTCTGCACTGGACACCACTTCGGCTCGGCCACTTTTGCGTACAAGGAACACGCCGTTCGGCAGCAAGTGGAAGTTGCCGCTGCCCTTCCGCCGGTTGATAGCATGCTTCTCCCGACCGGCCTCGATCAGCAACCCAATTGCCTTGCCGCCCTCATCGAACATACCGGCATTCATGGCAAAGGCGACTTGTCGAGGCTCGAGACCCAGCGCGGCAAAGGATCGCTTGCTCCCGCGCACCTCGATGCGTCCGGTCCGTTCAGCACAGACGGTAAAGCTGCTGCTTTCGAAATTTTCCTGGCGGCAGGCCGATCCTACCCCAGGGCCACCGACGGCGGCAGCGGATGGGTCAGCCTCGCGGCAGCCCAACAGCAACAGGGATGTCAACAGCAAGGCGAGGCGCATGCGCTCCCCTTGCGCGCTCAGCCGACGTTGTCGATGCCGAGTTCAGCAAGTTTGCGGTACAGGGTGGACCGACCGATGCCGAGACGGCGGGCAACCTCGGTCATCTTGCCCCGGTAGTGGCCGATGGCAAGCCGGATCAGATCGCCCTCGATCTCCTCCAGGCTGCGCAAGTGACCGTCGCCTCGGAACAGGTTCACGCCGGGGCCGCCCGACAGCGCTGCGTCGGTAGCCACCCGCCCGATCTCCGGCGATCGGTCGTGCACCCGATTGCTGAAGCGCGATTGTAGCGCGATGTGCGGAAAATCGTCCGTTCCAAGCGAAGAGCCGCTACACTGCAGAGCGGCGCGGAACAGCACGTTGGACAGCTGCCGGACGTTGCCCGGCCAGCCGTAGCGCATCAGCACCTCGAGGGCCTCATTGCCGATGGACAGCGGGCGAATGCCCGGCTGTCCCGTGATCCGACCCAAGAGATGACGGGCCAACGCAGGAATATCGCTGCTGCGTGCGAGGAGCGGAGGAACGCTGACCGTGGTCGCGCTCAGTCGTTCGGCAAGCCCCGCATGGAAAGTCCCCGGCAGGCTTTCGCTGGCGGTGGCAATTACCCGGACATCGACCGAGTTGCTGCCGTTGCAGCCCACCGGCCGAACCTCGCCCGTGGCGAGCACCCGGTCGAGCGTCGCCTGGGTATCCGCCGGCAACGACGCGACATTGTCCAACAGCAGCGTGCCGCCATCCGCTTCCACCAGCTTGCCGACGCGTTCGGCGAAGGCGCCGGGAAATGCGCCCGCGACATGGCCGAACAATTCGCTCTCAATGATATTCGCTGGCACCGCCTTGCAGTCGATCGGCAGCATCGGTCCGCGTGCGCGCGGGGATGCGGCGTGGATCGCCCGGGCGATGGTCTCCTTGCCGGTGCCCGGTTCACCCACGATCAGCAGCGGCATGCGGCTGCGCGCCGCCTTGGCAGCGATGGCCAGAGCGGTGCGGAACTCGGGGGCGGACCCCACCATTTCCTCAAGCGCCAGCGGTGGTGCCAGCTTCTCGGACAACGGAGCAAGCTCGCCCGCAGCCCGTCGCCGGTCGGCGTTGACCGACAGCGCTTCGAGCAGGCGTTCCGCAGCGACCGGCCGCGCAAGGAAGTCGGATGCGCCCGCGCGCATGGCGCTCACCGCCTGAGAGATTTCCCCCCCTTCGGCCAGCACGATGATCGGCAAGCCTGGTCGATCGGCTCGGAGCGCCCGGACCAAGGAAGGCCCGCGATCGGCATCCCAGCCGCCTACCAGCACCGCCCGGATCTCATGCCCATGCTGTCCGCCCAGCATTTCAACCGCTTCCGCGAGGCCGGGAGCGCCGAGCGTGTTCCAACCCGCTCGACCGGCCGTTGCGGCCACGACCCGACGCTCAGCCGGGTCGGCATCCACCAGCAATAGGAATCGAACGGTATCCGCGCGCATGCAGCCGCCTTAGCGGAGCAGGGGTAAAGAGCGGCTTAAGGCGCAAGGGGCTTGGGGCCGGGCCGCGGCTTGGCTATGGAAGGTGAGCGATACGCAAGTTCCAGAGGGTGCAGATGGCAGATCAGGTCAACGAGAACGGTGGCGGGCAAGTGGATTTCGAGCATCATGCCCGCGATTACAGCCGCATGATCAGCATGTTGAAATGGGGCGCCATCGGCTCCTTCATCATCGCGATCCTCGTTCTCATCATCATCTCCAGCTGAGCGCGCGGCGCTTGAAGATCGCGGTACTGGCCGAAACGGCGTCAGGCGAAACTCGAGTCGCTGCGATCCCGGAGACGGTGAAGAAGTTCACCGGACTGGGAGCGGAAGTCGCCGTCGAGCAAGGTGCCGGGCTCAACGCTTCCATGAGCGATGACGAATTCGCCGCGGCGGGAGCGATGGTCGGCAACCGGGCGGAAGTGCTGGCGGGCGCAGATATCGTCCTCTGTGTGTCCGGTCCCGAGGCGGCTTCGCTTGCCGGAGTGCCGCAGGGGGCGATTTTGGTTGGCGCGCTGGACCCGCTAAGGCGCCGCGAGGCTGTAGCCAGCTACGCCGAGGCGGGGCTCCAGGCGCTCGCGATGGAGTGGATGCCGCGGATCACCCGCGCCCAGTCGATGGACATCCTGTCCTCACAGTCCAACCTGGCCGGCTACAAGGCGGTGCTTGA
>CADCWB010000065.1 GCA_902806295.1 uncultured Sphingomonas sp.
GAGGCAAGCCCAGGGCCGCAGGATAGCTTCTATCTGTTCAAGCGCTTCGTGGGGATGATGGCATGACCTTCGGTGATTTTTCCGACGCCATCATGGTCGGCATCTTAAACGACGAGGAGCGTTCTAGCGGTGACCAAAGCGATCTGATGCAGGTTTGTAGGCGGGAAGGTATTCCCGCGCGAGAAGATTGGATTGTAAGATTTATTAATGAGAGTAGAGCGCTCGGAAGCGGCTTGGCGGTCGGCGAGCATTATAGCGCTTCGTTGAACGCCAATGGGCGCAGCTACGCCGGACAGCTGAGACTGGCGCGTCAGCCCAAGTCTATCGGCCAGCGTTTGCGAGATGTGCCGCGAAGCGATTGGATAGCACTCGGCGCACTGATTGTTTCTCTTGTGGCGCTGTTCAGGTGATGGTTCGTCACACCAATAAATCAATCAGCCTTGCATCCAGCGCGGCGCTGCTACTCTCCGCGTGCGCCACGACTCAAGCCGCGCGCATGCACTCCGCGGACGAACTCAACGCCGTCGCGCTCCGTTGCGGCCTCGCGCTGGGCGAGCTGTTCCAGGACGAGAGCGAGAAGCGGCTGTTGTTCCTGTTCCGCCCAAGCGCGAGTGCGGGGGAGCGGGGCTGCGTGGCTCGCTGGGCCCGGCCGCAGGGGCTTCGCCCAGTGTTCGTCGAAGCCGTCCAATTTCCGGAGACCTAATGCCCCGCCGTACCGACATATCCTCCATCCTCATCATCGGCGCCGGCCCGATCGTCATCGGGCAGGCGGCGGAGTTCGATTACTCGGGCAGCCAAGCAGTCAAGGCGCTGAAGGCTGAGGGTTATCGCGTCATTGTGGTCAACTCCAACCCGGCGACGGTCATGACCGATCCGGAGCTGGCGGATGCGACGTATATCGAGCCGGTAACGCCCGAGGCGGTCGCCAAGATTATCGAGGCGGAGCGGCCCGACGCGCTGCTGCCGACCATGGGCGGGCAGACGGCGCTGAACACCGCGCTGGCGCTGCACCACGACGGCACTCTGGAGCGGCTCGGGGTTGAACTGATCGGCGCTAATGCCGCAGCGATCGAGATGGCGGAGGACCGGCAGAAATTTCGCGATGCGATGGACCGGATCGGGCTGCAATCGCCCAGATCGGCCGTGGTCCACTCGGTCGAGGAAGCCGTAGCGGCGCTCGGCTCGGTTGGCTTGCCGGCGGTCATCCGGCCCAGCTTCACGCTCGGCGGCACGGGCGGGGGCATTGCCTACAACCGTGACGAGTATGCCGCGATCGTGCGCTCGGGCCTGGAAGCCTCACCGACGACCGAGGTGCTGATCGACGAGAGCGTGGTCGGCTGGAAGGAATATGAGATGGAGGTGGTCCGCGACCGGGCGGACAATGCCATCATCATCTGCTCGATCGAGAACGTGGACCCGATGGGGGTGCATACGGGCGACTCGATCACCGTCGCGCCGGCCCAGACGCTGACCGACAAGGAATATCAGCGAATGCGCTCCGCCTCCATCGCGGTGCTGCGGGAAATCGGCGTGGAAACAGGAGGTTCCAACGTCCAGTTCGCAGTCGATCCGAAGACCGGGCGGATGCTGGTGATCGAGATGAACCCGCGCGTTTCGCGGTCGTCGGCGCTGGCGTCCAAGGCGACCGGCTTCCCGATCGCCAAGGTCGCAGCCAAGCTGGCGGTCGGCTATACGCTGGACGAGATCGCCAACGATATCACCGGTGGCGCGACCCCGGCGAGCTTCGAGCCGACGATCGACTATGTCGTCACCAAGATCCCGCGCTTCACCTTCGAAAAGTTCAAGGGCGCGGCGGGGACGCTGACCACCGCGATGAAGTCGGTCGGCGAGGTGATGGCGATCGGGCGCTCCTTCCCCGAAAGCCTGCAAAAGGCGCTGCGCGGGCTGGAGATCGGCCTCACCGGGCTCGACCGGGTGCGGCACCTGGAACATGCCGGCGCGGAGGAGATCGAGGCGGCGCTGTCTACGCCCACCCCCGACCGCCTGTTGGTTGCGGCCGAGGCGCTGCGTCACGGCTTCACGATCGAGCGGATCAACCAGCTGTCGGGCTTCGACCCCTGGTATCTGGAGCGACTGGCCGAGATCGTCCGGGCCGAGGGACAGGTGCGGGCGCTGGGGCTGCCCAACGATGCGCGGGGCCTGCGGCGGCTGAAGGCGATGGGCTTTTCGGACGGCAGGCTCGGGCAATTGTCGCTACGCTCGATCGGTGCGCCGCGGGGGATGAGCGAGGCGGTGGCAGCGAGCGGCGGCGGGATCGTCCACGATGCCATGCGGGCGATGACCGGCGGAGTCACGGCGGCCGAGGTGCGCAAGCTGCGCCGGCGGCTAGGCGTGTTCCCGGTCTACAAGCGGATCGACAGCTGCGCGGCCGAGTTCGATACCTCCACGCCTTACCTCTATTCGACCTACGAGGCGCCGCTGTTCGGCGAGCCCGAGGACGAGGCCGAGGTCAGCGACCGACGCAAGGTGATGATCCTTGGCGGCGGTCCCAACCGGATCGGGCAGGGGATCGAGTTCGATTATTGCTGCTGCCACGCCGCCTTCGCGCTCGGCCGGGGGGGGGCTGGGCATGAAGTTATCATGGTCAACTGCAATCCGGAAACGGTCTCGACCGACCCGGACACGTCCGACCGACTCTACTTCGAGCCGCTGACCGAGGAGGACGTGCTGGAGATCGTCCGTCGCGAGGCTGAGCGGGGTGAGCTGCTGGGCGTGATCGTGCAACTGGGCGGGCAGACGCCGCTGAAGCTCGCCGCCAGCCTGCAAGCGGCGGGCGTGCCGATCCTGGGGACTTCCCCCGACAGCATCGATCTAGCCGAGGACCGCGAGCGGTTCGCGGCGCTGGTCACGCGGCTGGGCCTCATGCAGCCGGAGAATGGGCTTGCGCGCAGCCGCGACGAGGCGCTGATCGTGGCGGAGCGGATCGGCTATCCGGTGCTGCTGCGGCCGTCCTACGTGCTCGGTGGACGGGCCATGGAAGTGGTCGACGGACCGGCGCAGCTCGACCACTATATCGCCACGGCGGTGGAAGTATCGGGCTCCTCGCCAGTGCTGATCGACCGCTACCTGCGCGATGCGATCGAGGTCGATGTGGACGCGCTCTGCGACGGCAAGGACGTGGTGGTCGCCGGCGTACTGGAGCATATCGAGGAAGCCGGCGTGCACTCGGGCGACAGTGCATGCTCCATTCCGCCGCACAGCCTTTCTCCTGAGATCGTTGCCGAGATTGAGCGGCAGACGCGCGAGCTGGCGCTGGCGCTCAAGGTGCGCGGGCTGATGAACGTCCAGTTCGCGGTCAAGGGCGAGGCGGTCTACCTGATCGAGGTCAATCCGCGGGCGAGCCGCACCGTCCCGTTCACCGCCAAGGCGATCGGCAAGCCGGTGGCCAAGATCGCCGCTCGCTTGATGGCGGGCGAGGCGCTGGCGAACCAGGAAACGCTGCCCCGCATCCGCGATCATATCGCGGTCAAGGCGCCGGTGTTTCCGTTCGCTCGCTTCCCCGGCACCGATCCGGTGCTTGGGCCCGAGATGAAGAGCACGGGCGAGGTGATGGGGATCGATCGCGATTTCGACACAGCGTTCGCCAAGTCGCTGCAGGGCGCGGGGGTGATCGTGCCGCAATCGGGAACGCTGTTCGTGTCCGTTAAGAACAGCGACAAGGAACTGGTCGTCGCAGCGGTCGAAGAAATGATCGCGCTCGGCTTCAGCGTTATTGCTACCGGCGGAACCTGCGATCACCTGCAGGGGCGCGGGCTGAGGGTGGAGCGGGTCAACAAGGTGGCGCAGGGGCGGCCGCACATCGTCGATCGGATCGTCGACGGTCATGTGCAGATCATCTTCAACACGACCGAGGGCTGGCAGTCGCTGAAGGACAGCCAGTCGATCCGCGCGACGGCGCTCAACCGCAAGGTGCCCTATTTCACGACCGTGGCCGCCAGCCTGGCGGTGGCACGGTCCATTCGGGCGAGCCGAGGCCGTTCGCTTGAAGTCCGGTCCTTGCAGTCTTATTATTCCGGCCTCGAAAGCTAAACCCCACATGAACTGGCTGGCAGAGCGCCAACCCCTCACGGGTGGCGCGCCGGGCGGTTTTTGAATGAGAAAAGGATGCTCAATGGCGAGCGAAAAAGTTCCGATGCTGGCTGAAGGCTATCGTCAAATCGAAGACGAGCTGAAGCGGCTGAAACTGGAACGACCGCAAATCGTGGACGCCATCGAGGAAGCACGCGCGCACGGCGACCTGTCGGAGAATGCCGAATATCATGCGGCCAAGGAACGGCAGGGCCAGGTCGAGGCGACGATCGCCGACCTGGAAGACAAGCTCAGCCGCGCGCTGGTGATCGATCCCACCACCTTGTCGGGGGACAAGATCGTGTTCGGCGCGACCGTTAGCTTGGTCGATCAGGACGAGAAGAAGGTGCGCTACCAGCTGGTCGGCCAGCAGGAAGCCGACGCCAGGATTGGCCGGATCAGCTACAATTCGCCGTTGGGCCGTGCGCTGATCGGCCGGCACGCTGGGGAAGAGGTGGAGGTCACCACGCCCTCGGGCGATCGTTATTACGAGATCGAGAAGATCGAATTCGTTTGAGCATGAACCTCATTGCCGCTCGTCTCGAGCCTAGCGCAGCGAAGTCGAGAGGCGTTGAAGAGCGCCCCTCGACTACGCTCGCGGCCAGCGGGGTAGCGCGTTGATGCCAATCCGGTCCGCCACGATCGTCATCGCAGCGGTGACGGCGTTGGTGTCGCTGATCATCAGCCTGGGTGGCCTGGAAGGGCAGGCCGCGGGCGCGATGGGGTTCATCCCGGCGCGCTTGAGCGGCCTGCTGGATGTGCCTGGAGCAGTGCCCGCCCTGCTAACGCCGTTCAGCTCGACGCTGGTGCACGGCGGCATGCTGCACCTGTTCTTTAACATGATTATGCTGCTGCTGTGCGGGGTCGCGGTGGAGCGGGTGCTGGGTGTCCCAAACCTCTTGATCATCTACCTGCTGAGTGCCGTGGTATCGTCGCTGGCGCAATGGACACTGGACCCGGCGGGGGCTGCTCCGGTGATTGGCGCGAGCGGTGCGATCAGCGGCGTGATCGGCGCCTACGCGCTGAGCTTCGGACGTCCCAAGGCGGTGACTACCAGCGCACGGCTGAACCGAGTGGTTCACATCCTGTGGCTGGCGGCGGCCTGGACGGTGCTGCAGGTGGCGGTGGGCTGGGCGGCCGGGCAGGAGGGCCTGCTGCTGGCAACCCCAGCGCATGTCGGCGGGTTCTTGACCGGCATGCTGCTGCAGCGACCTTTGCTGCTGTGGCGATACCGAAAGGCCTAGGCCTTCGGTTCGACCTCGGGTTCAAGCAGGCGGTGCAGGTGCACCACGACATATTTCATCTCGGCATCGTCGACCGTGCGCTGGGCGTTGGCGCGCCAGGCGTCTTCGGCGTCGGCGTAATTGTCGAACACGCCGACGATGTCGATGGTCTTGAGATCCGTGAACTCAAGGCCCTGCGGGTCCTTGACCCGGCCGCCGAAGACGAGGTGGAGTCTGCTCATGAGCGGGCGGTTAGCATAGGGCTGAGGCTGGTCAAACTGCTAGATACTATGTGCGTATGGAGCGAAGTCGAGGGGCGTTGATCTGAACCAACGCCCCTCGACTACGGACCTGGCGGCCCTACGCTCGGGACGAGCGGCTTGGGTTACGCGTTGCTGGAACTCGCCGACGAGCCGCCGGCTCCGAAGAATTCGCGCACCTTGTCGCCCGCCATTTCGTCGAACTTCTGCTTACCCATGTCGCGGGCCCGATCGACGGCGCCGGTGCTGGCTTGCGTGAGCTTCGAGCCGAGCGGCGACAGGAGTTCGCGCTCCTTGCGGCTGGCAGGGAGAACCGCGCCGAGCACCGCACCCAGCGCCGCGCCGGCACCGAGGGCGATCAGCGGGGCATTGTCGATCCGATCGGAAGCGGTGGAGCCGAGGTTGGCGAAGCGACCCGAGTCGCCGCCCTGCGTTCCGGCATGGCCTCCCTGCGTCCCATAATCATAGTCGCTGCTGGTGCTTTTGTTCTTAGCCATCAATGTCCTCCATTCCGCGCTCGCGAGTTCGCGAACGCTCTGTCTTTTGAGTGTTTGTAGTAGTTTGACGCTTGTTGCTGCCCCGGCCGAACAACCGCAACACCGCCGAAAACAGCGGCTTGCGGGCGATGAACAGCGCGGTGGCAGTAACGATGCCGGCAGCCAAGCCGGGCCGGTCCTTGACCGCTCCGACCGCGCCATCGGCGGCGACGATGCTCTTGTTCTTGGCCGTCTGAGCCGCATCGGCGGCCAGCTTGCCGGGCGCGAGGCGAGCTTTCGCCTCGTCCACCGTTCCCATCAGCC